>JABDCR010000013.1:0-11304 GCA_013288015.1 Bacteroidota bacterium
TTCATCAGCTATACGTTCTACGGCCTGACTTTTTTTGTCGTATTTTACTAATCCGCAAGCAATGCTTAACCCTTCAATATAACCACCTGCAACCGATAAAGCCAATGTAGCACCTTGCTGTGAGTTTTGCATGGTTTCGAAAGAAGAGAAATACAAATTATCTGCTATTTCAACTAAAGAGTCGGGGTTACCCATGTTTTTTTCTAAGCTTTTAAGCATGCTTGGGTTAATCGAGCTTGATACACCAATAGCATCACCTAATTGTTTTACCGTTTTAAAATATTTAAGCACATCAGTGCCAATTTCAAAAATTGAACAGTAAGTTAAATCGCAGCTATAAATGCCAAAATTTAAGGCTTGCGATTTTGCATCGGCATAATTTTTAGCGTTATCAGGACTATTTAAAACATCAGTACGTTTGTTATTTTTACTGGCTACTTGCTTAATAAAAACAAACATTTCTTTAGGAGATGGTATCTGGTACGTCATTTCAGTACTTGAAGTAGCACTTGGTTTAACAGCAGTAGCTGTATCAACTTTTGTGCTGTCCGAAACCATATTGTCTGCATCAGTTTTATTGCCGCCTCCGCACGAAGTTAGTATACACGTACCGCTTATGGCTGCAATTGAAAGTGTTGTGATAAATATTTTTTTCATACTTATATTTAAAATTGTAAGCAAATCTAATTAATTATTTATAACCTTTTTAACTAAATCAGCAGCTTCTTGTAATTGTATGGCCGAAAACACTTTCAAGCCTGATGCTTCAATTAGTTTTTTAGCTTCTTCGGCATTTGTACCCTGTAAACGCACAATAATGGGTACAGGTATACTGCCCATGTTTTTGTAAGCATCAACCACACCTTGCGCCACACGATCGCAACGTACAATGCCTCCAAAAATGTTTACTAAAATAGCTTTTACGTTTTTATCTTTTAAGATGATACGGAAAGCTTTCTCTACACGTTCTGCGTTAGCAGTACCACCTACATCTAAAAAGTTAGCAGGCTCTCCACCCGATAATTTAATAATGTCCATAGTAGCCATAGCTAAACCAGCACCATTAACCATGCAACCTACGTTACCATCTAATTTAACATAGTTAAGTTCTGCTTTGCGGGCTTCAACATCAATAGGGTTTTCCTCTAATTCATCGCGCATGGCTTCAATGTCTTTATGACGGAATAATGCGTTATCATCCATGGTTACTTTAGCATCTACGGCAATAATTTTATCGTCGGATGTTTTAAGTACCGGATTAATTTCAAATAAAGAAGCATCAATAGAATCGTATGCTTTGTATAAAGAAGCCACGAACTTGGTCATTTCTTTAAATGCAGTGCCGCTTAAGCCTAGGTTAAATGCTACTTTACGGCACTGGAAATCGCGTAAACCAACTTTTGGATCAATTTCTTCTTTCCAAATTAAATGTGGAGTAGTTTCTGCTACGTGCTCAATGTCCATGCCGCCTTCGGTACTATACATAATAATGTTACGACCCGTAGCGCGGTTTAATAAAATACTAATATAAAACTCCTTAGTTGGCGATGCACCCGGATAGTAAACATCCTGTGCAATTAACACCTTATGTACTTTTTTACCTTCGGCACTTGTTTGTGGGGTAATTAATTGCATGCCAATAATATCGGTTGCCCTTTGCTTTACCTCATCTAAGTTTTTCGCTAATTTAACTCCACCACCTTTACCACGGCCACCTGCGTGAATTTGAGCTTTTACAACAACCCAATCGCTGTTGTATTTCACTTTCATTTCTTTAGCGGCTTCAACTGCCTGCTCAGGTGTTTCGGCAACTATTCCTTCTTGCACAGCAACGCCAAAACCCTTTAAAATACTTTTACCTTGATACTCGTGAATGTTCATATGATGAAAAATTTAAATTACAAATACTAAACTCAAATTACTTTGCCAAAAATAATTGTTTTTATGAAGCAGACTATATTTTATTGATTTAATTATTTAATATATTGTAAGCTTGTTTTTAACCATGACCCACCCCAAAATTATATACGAAGATGATGTGCTGCTGGTTTGTAACAAGCCTGCCGGTTTAATGGTAGAACCTGATAGGAACAATTTCCATAATTTACTGCAACAGGTAAAAAATTATTTGAAGGAAAAAACAGGCGAAAAAATGCCTTATGTACAGCATTTGCACCGTTTAGACAGACCTGTAAGCGGCGTGGTGTTATTTACTAAAAATAAAGATTATTTAAGGCATTTAAGCGAGCAGTTTGCTAATCGTACGATAACTAAGCATTATTTAGCTTTAACTACATCTGCACCTACAAATATGGCAGATACATTGGAGCAATGGCACCGTAAAGAAAAAAAGAAAGCTGTACTTGTACCTGAAGGAACTGAGTATGCTGAAAAAATAAAACTATCCTATACGGTTAAGCCTTATAACAAATTCTTTTTATGGGATATTGAGTTGTATACAGGTAAATTTCATCAAATAAGAGTGCAATTAGCCGGCTTAAATTGTCCTATTGTCGGTGATGCAATGTATGGTTCTAGTGTTTTGTATAAACTAGATGCCATTGCTTTACATGCTGCTAAACTTGTTATTGAGCATCCTGTAACACATAAACAAATGGAGTTTGTTACTGATAGCACCAATTTTTTGAGTTTATAAAAAGGGACCGAGGTAAAGGGCGAACAAAAAGCAATAATAGGGCGAGTTATAACCCTTATAAAATAAGGCGTTTCTATAGTTTTAATTTTAAATAGGGCAAGCAAACAGAATAATTAAAGGGCGAGGAAAGAGGCAACAAACAAAAGAACATAATGATATAAAGGATAAAGAGGTCTTTCCTTTTTTAATTAATAATTGCTTTTAAAATAAATGCAGTTTTCCTTTAAAATAAGTGGATAGTTTTTTTAAAAGATAAGATACTAGTAAGCCTAAAATAAAACCGCAAACCAAACCAAAAGCTGCGCCTGTTAAAAGAGCGGTTGAAGTTTTAAACCAGTGCATAATATGGTTTATAGCCCAAAAAATTATAGCAAAAAGCAAGGTGCCTGCAAAAGTTGAGGTTGAAACAATAAAAATTTTGAAACCTTTTTCGAACGATTTTTTTTGCAAACCAATGATAATGGAAGTGGATAAAATGCCTACTGAAACAAATGTAAATAGCAGGAAAAATCCAATAAGGGCAACAATAATGCCTGCACCAACTGAAATGATGATAAGCCCTAATCCGGTTAAACCTATTAGAAAAAGTCCTGAGTCGTAATCATTGCTTTCATCATACTCTTTTTCAATGGTAGTAGCTGTTGTTTTTAAAGTATCTCTTATTGGTGTGGCAACTATTTGTGCTGTTGTATCGCGTGTTTGTGCAAGCGAAGTAAAATGACTAACGCAAAACAAAAAAGTTAAAACAAGAAAAAGCTGTTTCATGTTACTTGGTTTTTTTGTTTGCTTAGTTCCATTAAAAATAAACTAATCAAAAGGTAATTTACCCTGACCATCTTCACCTTTCATAAAATCTTGCGCGGCTTTACGGCTAATTTTTTCCATAGCGCGGCGGTGCAATTCCATAGGCGATAAGCCATTATCACCGGGCGCCTCAGGCTCTTCATCTAACTCCATCTCTTCAGCTTCACGTAAATTTATCTCTTTTACTTTAAGCGGAGTTAGTTTTTTGCCTTTAGCTTTCATGTTTACCATTGGGGCAAATTCAGCCAAATTAATTACTTCGGGTTTAGGTTGTTTGTCTTTTTCTTTGCCAAACACCACATCAATTACAGCAATGGGGTTGCTTGTTACCAACTCTACCAATGAGTTTTCATGTTCGGTAATAATAGATGTTTTGGTAGAAATATTTTCAGGAATAAATCGTTTTGCCAAGTATGATTTACTTTCTCCGTCAAAATAAACCAATGTAATTACTTGCTTAGGCAAGAATTTTTCAATCATTACAATATCCTCATCAAAATGGTTCAGTAAATCGTAGTTATACAATTTGTACTGCCCTTTTGATGTGATGGTAAGTATTTTATCCTCACCGGCAAATTTACCTAAGTAAGTGCCGCGTTCTTCTTTATTTAAACGATGTGTAGTATCGTCAAACCAATAATCTTCGGCACCTAAAGTTGATGCACCTTTCGATTTAAAAATTACTTTTTTAACTGCATATTTGGTTACAATATTACCAACCGATGATCTTCCTTTAACCGGAATTTCGGCAAAATCAATATCAATTTCTAACTTACGTACACCGGTAACAGGTTTTAAATTAACCACTACTTTTTCAGCTTCGCCATTAGGGTTAATGGTAAACCAATGGGTGTTAGAACCTGCTGTGCCTTTGGTTAAATCATATTCTTTGTCACGCGTAACACCGGTAACATTAAATCGTTTTATAAAGGTTATGCCTTTTGGTCCGTCAGTATAAATCATATTATACGTAGTGCGCTCGTCATTCTTTTTAAACACAGCTACATAAATAATGTCTTTACCAACAAACACCTTATCAGCCACCTTAAATATTTTCATTTTACCCTCTTTGGTAAAGGCAATAATATCGTCAATGTCTGAACAATCGCAAACAAATTCGTCTTTCTTTAAACCTGTACCCACAAAGCCTTCGGCCTTGTTTACATACAGCTTTTCATTAGCCATAACAACCTGTGTAGCCACAATGGTATCAAGTTGTTTTATTTCGGTTTTGCGTTCTTTTCCTTCGCCGTATTTTTTCTTTAAGGTTTTAAAATACTCAACCGCATAATCAGTAAGATTTACTAAATGATTTTTTACGGTTGCAATTTTATCATCCAAATCCTTCATGTGGTCTTCAGCTTTTATGCTGTCGAAACGCGTGATACGAATCATTGGGATTTGCGTTAAACGTTGTAAATCATCATCGTTTATATCGCGAATTAATTTCTTTTTATGTGGTGCAAATGCGGTATATAAATATTTGAATAAAGTTTCTTTATCAGAGTATTTTTTAAAGTCGATGTACATTTCTTCTTTAATAAAAATCTTTTCTAAAGAAGCAAAGTGCCATTTTTCTTCCAGATCTTGTTTTTCTAATTCAAGTTCACGGCGCAGTTGTTCAAGCGTTTGCAGGGTAGATAACCTCAACATTTCGCTGGCACCTAAAAACCTTGGTTTATCGTTTTCAATCACGCAAGAATTGGGCGATATGCTCATTTCACAATTAGTGAAAGCATAAAGTGCGTCAATGGTTTTATCAGGAGAAATACCCGGTTGCAGGTGAATTAAAATCTCTACGTTTTCGGCTGTGTTATCCTCTACCTTTTTTACTTTTATTTTACCCTTATCGTTAGCTGCAAGTATAGAATCAATTAAAGAGCCTGTTGTAGTGCCAAACGGAATCTCAGTAATAACAAGGGTTTTTGAGTTTAATTCTTTTATGCGGGCACGTATTTTGATTTTTCCACCACGTAAACCATCATTATAATCGCTGCAATCAGCAATGCCTCCCGTAACAAAATCAGGATAAATAACTGCTTTTCTGCCACGTAAAACTTGTATAGATGCGTCAATTAACTCATTAAAGTTGTGAGGCAGCATTTTGCAGGCCAAACCAACCGCAATACCCTCAACACCATGGGCTAATAATAATGGAAATTTTACCGGAAGTGTTATCGGTTCTTTATTTCTACCATCGTAACTTAATTGCCAGTTGGTAGTTTTTGGGTTGTAAAGTACATCTAATGCAAATTTAGAAAGGCGGGCTTCTATATAACGAGGGGCAGCAGCGCTATCACCGGTTAAAATATTACCCCAGTTGCCCTGCATGTCAATTAAAAGGTCTTTTTGCCCTATAGCCACCAAAGCATCACCAATACTGGCGTCGCCATGCGGGTGGTACTTCATGGTGTTACCAATAAGGTTGGCAACTTTGTTGTAACGCCCATCTTCAAGCTCCCACATACTATGCAGAATACGACGTTGCACGGGCTTTAAACCATCTTCTAAGGCTGGTACGGCACGTTCTAAAATTACATAAGAGGCATAATCTATAAACCAGTTTTTAAACATACCCGATACATGGGTAACGCTGTCTAATTCGTGATGATTTTCGGAATTTATATCGTTGTTTTCGCTCATTTTTCAGTTAAAAAGTATTCTAAAAAGCTGCAAATCTATTAAAACAAGGTAAATTATTTGGGGTAGGGGGCATATTTTTATCCACAGCAAAAAAATAAGTTTAACAACCTAGTATTTTGTGCATTTTATTTTTGGATATGTCAATAATTATCTATATTTGTGTATAAATAAAACTTTATGAAATTGTTAAAACTACTACTATTTTTTGGATTTTTTGTGGGGTCTTTAGGGATGAATGCCCAAATAGAGAAGACCATAACTCCATCTGGGGCTATTAAGTTTAAGGGAATTATCATGCACAAAGGTGATGCTGCCCCTAAAGCTTTAATGCTAGCTGATGTACCTAAAGAGCAGGTGGTAAAAGATTGCCAGTTTTTTGGTGGAGACACATTAAACGGGTTTGATTTTAAAGCTGCTGAAAAAGGAGCGCAAATGCAAAACGCTAAAATGTATAAGGAGTATAAATCATATATACACCAACAACAAGCGGCATTTGTAAAACAAAAATATAATATACAAACATTGCCGGGCGAACTTGCTGGAAACCGCAATGGTGCACCGCACACTTTAGTAAGTGCTTGTAGTAATATGGATTTTGAGAATGGAGATTTTTCAAGTTGGACTATAACCTACGGTATAAATCAAAACTCAAACGGAGCACTTACCGTTGCAGGAACAACCCCTGTTTATGACATTAACCAAAATATATATGATTGTTGGCCGGCTAACCAAATAACAGCTGCTTACGGAAACGACCCGGTTAGTGCGCTTCCGGGTCTTGATCCGGCTGGTGGGACTTATTCTGCTAGATTAGGAGGCTACTTTTTTAATGAGGCAGTAGGTTACGATGGTGGTTATTGTGGTAACCAATTAAGTAATACTTATGCCGATGGTGAAATATTTTCTCAATCTTTTGTGGTTACGGCTGCTAATGCTTTAATATCTTTCGATTATCAAATTGTTTTAAATGATGGAGCACATGCAAATGGTTCGCAGCCATATTTCCATGCCATTGTTACAAATGCCGGAGGTACGGTTTTATCTTCCTGTACAGATTATTCGGTTCAGGTAAATGGTGGTGGTGGTGTACCCCCAGGCTTTATAAATAATGGGTGGGTAAACGGAAATGATAACAGTCCTATTTACAATGGCCCTTGGATATCAAATAGTATAAATTTAACACCTTACATAGGGCAAACAATTATTTTAAAATTTTCTGCTGCGGGCTGTACACTAGGAGGACACTGGGCATATGCCTATATTGATGCTACCTGTGGGCCAGCTGCCTTATCTGTCTCTAATGCCAGTCCATGTGCCGGTTCAACAAGTGTGTTAACGGCTCCTGCAATTTACGGGGGCTCTTATAGTTGGAGTGGCCCTGGTATAGTTGGAAGCACAACAGGTCAAAGCATTACCGTAAATGCAACAGGTACTTATTTTTGTACAATTACTCCAATTCAGGGTGCAGGATGTGCTTATACATTATCTCAATCCCTTACATTTACTTCACCTCCAACAGTAAGTTCAATTTCTTCTGGCTCGCAAATAGTATGTAGCGGTTCAGCAGTAGCAGCAGAAGGGTTTACCTCATCTCCTGCCGGAGGAACTTTTGCTTGGACTAATAATAACACCAACATAGGTTTAGCTGCTAGTGGTAGTGGTAACATTGCGGGTTATACAGCTCCAGTTGTAGCAAGTCAGCAAATAGGTACAATTTCAGTAACACCAACTGTTGCAGGTTGCGTTGGTACACCTAGTACATTCAACATTACAATAAACCCGGTTCCAACCGTAAGTTCGGCACCCGGTGCACAAGCAGTATGTAGCGGTGCAGCGGTAGCCGGCGAAGGATTTACATCAACACCTGCTGGTGGTACATTTGCCTGGACGAACAGTAATACAAATATTGGTATAGGTGCAAGTGGCGCTGGTAACATAGCAGGTTATACAGCACCTATAGTTGCTAGCCAGCAAGTTGGTACTATTTCGGTTACCCCAACCTTAGCGGGTTGTGTTGGTACACCAGGTACATTTAACATTACTATAAACCCATTACCTACTGTAAGTGCAGCTCCGGGTGCACAAACAATTTGTAGTGGTGCGGCAGTAGCCGGTGAAGGATTTACTTCATCTCCTGCCGGCGGAACTTTTAACTGGACTAACAATAATACAAATATTGGGATAGGTGCAAGTGGCAGTGGCAATATAGCAGGCTATACAGCACCTGTGGTGGCTAGTCAGCAGGTTGGTACAATTTCAGTTACCCCAACCTTAGCGGGTTGCGTTGGTACGCCAAGCACATTTAATATTACAATTAACCCAAAACCAACGGTAAGTTCGGCTCCGGGCGCGCAAGCTGTATGTAGCGGTGCAGCGGTAGCCGGCGAAGGATTTACATCAACACCTGCCGGGGGTACATTTGCCTGGACGAACAGTAATACAAATATTGGCATTGGTGCAAGTGGCGCTGGTAACATAGCAGGTTATACAGCACCTGTAGTTGCTAGCCAGCAAGTAGGTACAATTTCAGTTACCCCAACTTTAGCAGGTTGCGTTGGTACACCAGGTACATTTAACATTACTATAAACCCATTACCAACAGTAAGTCCATCAGCTGGCTCACAAACGGTGTGTAGTGGGTCTGCAGTATCAGCAGAAAACTTTACATCATCACCAGTAGGAGCAACTTTTGCCTGGACTAATAATAATACAAATATTGGTATAGGTGCCAGTGGTAATGGTAACATAGCAGGTTATACAGCGCCTGTGGTAGCTACTCAACAAATAGGTACTATATCTGTAACGCCAACATTAAGTGGATGCTCAGCAGCTAGTCCAACAACGTTTAATATTACTATAAACCCAAAACCAACCATTAATGTTGTACCTACTAGTACAGCAATATGCTCTGGTGCAGGAAGTTCGACTTTAACAGCAAGTGGAGCAAGCACATATACTTGGATACCTGCTGCTACATTGGCTCCAGCAACTGGACCAGTTGTAACAGCTACACCTATTGTAACTACTAATTACACCGTTACCGGAACAGATGCTAATAATTGTGTAAACACCAATATGGTTAGTATAACTGTAAACGCAACTCCTACAGTAAGTGTAGTTGGTGGTGGAGGAAACTCACAAACAGTTTGTGGTGGTGGCCTTGCAAATGCTACTGTTACTGGTATTACATTTACATCTACACCATCAGGTGCAGTTAATTGGACTAATAGTAACGCCGGCATAGGCATTGCAACAAGCGGAAGCGGTAACATTGCTTCCTATGCAGCACCTGGCGTAGCGGCACAAACAGTTGGTGTAATTACAGCTAGCAGCACTTCGGCAGCAGGTTGTACATCTACAAGTAGTAGTCAATTAAATTATACAGTTACAATTGACCCAATACCGGGCGAAACAGGAGGAGTAATTACTCCTGCAGGTTGCGGTATGAGTAATGGAACTATTATTGGAGCAAGCGGAACAGGCGGAAGCACCTATTCTTATTCATGGAATGGTGGCGGCTTTACGGCTAGTTCAGCTTATACAAATGCATCTGGTACTTATCAGTTGCAAATAAAAGATAATGTAACAGGTTGTATTTATTCGCAGAACTTTACCATACCAAATGCTGGTGCACCACCGGCACCAACTGTAACAGCAAGTGCTACATCAGTTTGTGTTGGCGGCACAGTAACTTTAACAGCGCCAACTGTTGTGGGTGTAACTTATACTTGGACAGAAGCAAATGGTAACTCGGGTAGTGGAGATACATATACGGTAACAAACATACCTGCATCGCCAAACCCTTATACTATTGGTGTAACAGCTACATCATCAGGTTGTACAAGTGCTGCTGCTACCACTAGTATAACTGTAAATCCATTACCTAATCCTTCTATAAGCAGTTCAACTTCACAAATTTGTCAAGGTACTTCAACTACACTTTCTGTAACTCCAACAGGTAACTATAGTTATCAGTGGGGTAATAGTGGCGGGACTATAGTAGGGGCAACTGCCAATACCCTAGTGGTTACGGCATCTGGTTCATATTCGGTAACAGTTACTGATAACACAACAAATTGTGTTGCATCAACTTCTGCAAATGGTACTATAACGGTAAATCCATTACCAACTATTGATACAACAGGAGTTTTGGTTACTCAATCAAGTTGTACTGTAGCAACAGGTAGCATTACTAATGTTACCATTACTGGTGCGGCTACCGTTACTTATACTTGGACAAGTGGTACTGCAAATGGCCCGGAAGTATATAATGCAAGTGGAACTAATGCTACTTTATCAAATGTATCGGCAGGTGTATATTGTTTAAATGTTACTGATGGCAACAGTTGTCAAGCAAGTTTTTGCTCTATAACTGTTACTAATGCAGGGGCTCCTGCTCAACCTGTGTTAACAGCAGCAGGAAATGATACAACTTATTGCCAAGGCGATATTATACAAACATTAACTGTAACCGTTGCAAGTAGTGGTACAGTTACACCAACTATAAATTGGTATAGTGATGCAGGTTTAAGTACTATCATAGCTGCCAATACAAATACGTACACTCCTGCAGGGACTCCCGTTGGCACAACCACAGTATATGTTGCAGCTACCGTTAATGGATGTACAAGTATAAGCAGACCAATTACAATTACTATCAATCCAACTCCTCCTACGCCAATTTTAACGGCTCCTACAGGTACAAATAATTCGTTCTGCCAAGGCTCACCTGTGCCATTAACTGTAAATTCAGGAACAAGTACAGCGGTGTGGTATAGCAATAATACAGTAGTAAATGTTGGATCAACTTTTACTCCTCCAGCCAACACACCGGCAGGCAGCTATACTTTTAGTGTAATAGATTCATTAACCGCAGGTGGTTGTGTAAGTGCATCACAATTGGCTAATACAGTTACACTAACTTTAGTTGTAAATTCAACCCCACCAGCACCAATTTTAACGGCACCAACAGGTACAAATAATGCCTTCTGTCAGGGTTCTCCTGTACCATTAACTGTAAATTCAGGAACAAGTGCAGCAGTGTGGTATAGCAATAATACAGTAGTAAATGTTGGATCAACTTTTACTCCTCCAGCCAACACACCGGCAGGCAGCTATACTTTTAGTGTGATAGATTCATTAACCGCAGGTGGTTGTGTAAACGCATCACAATTGGCTAATACAGTTACACTAACTTTAGT
>JABDCR010000013.1:11404-53861 GCA_013288015.1 Bacteroidota bacterium
GCAGGCAGCTATACTTTTAGTGTGATAGATTCATTAACCGCAGGTGGTTGTGTAAACGCATCACAATTGGCTAATACAGTTACACTAACTTTAGTTGTAAATCCAACCCCACCTGTACCAATTTTAACGGCACCAACAGGCACAAATAATGCCTTCTGTCAGGGTTCTCCTGTACCATTAACTGTAAATTCAGGAACAAGTACAGCGGTGTGGTATAGCAATAATACAGTAGTAAATGTTGGATCAACTTTTACCCCTCCAGCCAATACACTGGCAGGCACATACACTTTTAGCGTAATAGATTCAGCAGCAGCAGGAGGTTGTGTAAGCGCATCGCAATTAGCAAATACAGTTACATTAACTTTAGTTGTAAATCCAACTCCACCGGCGCCAATTTTAATGGCACCAACAGGCACAAATAATGCGTTCTGTCAGGGTTCTCCTGTACCATTAACAGTAAACTCAGGCGGTTCAACCGCGGTATGGTATAGCAATAATACAGTAGTAAATGTTGGATCAACTTTTACTCCTCCAGCCAACACACCGGCAGGTACGTACACTTTTAGTGTGATAGATTCATTAACCGCAGGTGGTTGTGTAAATGCATCACAATTGGCTAATACAGTTACATTAACTTTAGTTGTAAATCCAATTCCACCTGCACCAATTTTAACGGCACCAACAGGCACAAATAATGCGTTCTGTCAGGGTTCACCTGTACCATTAACAGTAAACTCAGGCGGTTCAACCGCGGTATGGTATAGCAATAATGCGGTAGTTTACACAGGTTCAAGTTTCACTCCTCCAACGTCTAGCTATCCTGCAGGCAGCTATACTTTTAGTGTGATAGATTCATTAACCGCAGGTGGTTGTGTAAACGCATCACAATTGGCTAATACAGTTACACTAACTTTAGTTGTAAATCCAACACCAACAATAAATGTAAGTGGTGCATCTTCAGATACTGCTAGATGCGGACAAGCAACAGGTGGAGTTTCTAATCTTACTGTAAATAATGTAAGTGGTGGAACGCCGGGTTATCACTTCCAGTGGTACTCAGGTGCGCAGCCAATTGCAGGCGCAACCTCTCCAGTATTAAGCGGTCAGCAAGCGGGTAATTATAATTTAGTAGTTACTGATACAAACGGTTGTGTGGCTAATGTAAATGGTGGTTCGTTAACCTTTACAGTGCCGGCTTCTGCTGCTATTCATGCACAGGCTATAACTAATCCAAATCCGGCAACAGGTACTATACCGTTAGCTGTTACTTTTAGCAACACATCTACCGGAGCTAATAGTTATAACTGGTCTTTTGGAGATGGAAATAGTTCAACATCTGTAAGCCCAACTAATACATATACCAATGTAGGTACATATACTGTTGTACTTGCAGCAATTAATGGAACATGTACAGATACATTTAGAATTAATGTTATCGCTAACATTGCAACCACTATTATTATTCCGAATATATTCTCTCCGAATGGTGATGGTATAAATGATGAATTTTTTATTCCTAATACAGGAATGAACTCTTTAAACTGTGATATATTTAATCGTTGGGGCCAATTATTGCACAGTATAACAGCGCCTAACCAAGGTTGGGATGGTATAACGCCAAACGGAGATAAAGCTCCGGATGGCACTTATATGTATATATTACAAGCACAAGGATTAGATGGTAAAACATACAAACAACAAGGCACTGTTACCTTAGTGAGATAAAAACTGCAAGAATAGATTTTTGTTTTTTACAAAAATCTCAGATGTTAATTTTTATAAGCAAATTCCCCACCAACGAAAAAATATTTTTTCGTTGGTGGGGAATTTGCTTTTAGTTAATATTTTGCAATTCTTTCGAGAATTGCATATATTTGTGGTAAATGATAATTATTATGAAATTGTTAAGATTATTTCTGCTTGCAGTTTTTTTTGTTGGATTTGTTAGAGCAAATGCACAAACGCAAATGTCTGATGAGGCGAAAACAAAATTACGTCAAAATGTTATTAAAGCACAAGCTAATAAGGCTAAACCTATTAATTCAGTAGGTAGTGTAAATAATGGTAGCTACGTAACTAATGGACCTGTTAATAATATTAATGAAGATGATATCTATATGGGGCGTAAGGCAGAATTTTTAAACAACCTTACTGTAAGTGAACTTCCTAGTGATTTCCCGAAATACGATAAGAGTTATGGACTTAGATACTACAACAATTTAGTAGATAATTATTATGGCGCACATAAAAATATTTTGCAGCCGAGAGTGAAAGAAAAAATGGAAAGAATGTATCCGTCAAAATAAAAAACAAGTAGATTACTCAAAACATAGTATAGATGAAAAAAATAAAACTACTTTTTGTTGCAATAATAGTATTATTTAGTGTTAGAATTGGTAAGGCACAGGGTAACACTTGTCCGGGTACGCCTTTTTGTACGGCAGTAGGACAAACATTTAATTATCCAAATGTACATAATGGAAGTACAGCATCCGGAGCAAACAGTTATGGCTGTTTAGGAGCTGAGCCAGACCCATCTTACTTTTATATTAAAACTCTTGGAGCAGGACCTATGACTTATGTTTTATCGCAAGGAACTACTCCCGGTGCCGGTAATATAGATGTTGATTTTGTTGCATGGGGACCTTATAACGCAGCACAGTTTCCGAACGCTTGTGCTAATCTTAACGGAGCTTGCTCAGGTGGTCCGGGTAATCTAACAGCTAACCCGCCTTGTAGTGGTGGGATTGCAGATTGTAGTTATAGTCCTGCAGCTACAGAGAATATGACCTTAAACTCACCCGGTGCAGGTTTTTATTATATCATTATGATTACTAATTATTCTGGATTCACCCCTCCTGGAACAGCTGGTACTGTTTCTTTAGAACAAACTGGCGGACCTGGAAGCGATTGTTCAATTACCTGTCCTCCTACAACTATAAATATGTTAGCACAGGACACCACTAATTTTTATGCTGGTACCGCAACTTATATGCCAAACGGAGCAACGGTGCAATGTGGTTTACCTTTTTATATTTTCCCTAACCAGCCGGCTTTTGTCGATCCAACTAGTGATATTTTAACCCCTTGTTTGATGTTGGATTTTAATCCGTTTCAGAATAATTTAAATACCGCCGGAAATGTATCGGTATATGAAGGCGGATCTCAAGTATTTGATTTTTGCAATGGGTGCCCTCAGGGAACAATTGGTGGTGGCGTTGGAATGGCAGGAGGTGATTTTAATTTGTTTTTATCTTTTATGGATACTGCTTTAAACCATGTTGTATCTTTTTGTAATACTGGGACTGTAGGTTCTACAGTGGTTTCTTTAAAAAATTGCTGGGATGGTACTACTTATGCCGGACCTCAAACATGGAATACAAGTACGGCTGGTTGTTTTTCTTTAACTATTCCGCCAAATGCCGATTTAGGTTCTGCGATATATACTATAAGTCCTGCCAGTGGATCTTCTGGTCTTATTTCAACTTTTTATGATGGATTTGCTTATGTAGATCCAAACTTTATGGCTGCAGGTACATATACATTAACTTATACATTTCATGGCCGTAATGGTTGTGCACCCGGTATAGGCACTTATGTTTTTACTGTACCAACTAAACCAATTGTTTCTATTGCACCAAGTTCTACTACAATTTGTACAGGTTCTGCAGTTACTTTAACAGCAAGTGGTAATGCAAATACATATGTATGGTCACCTGGCGGTGCAACTACTGCTGCAATTAGTGTAAGCCCAACCAATACTACAACTCCTACAACGTATACTGTTACCGGAAAAAATACTGTAACAGGTTGTAAAAATACAGCTACTGCAACAGTAACAGTTAATCCATCGCCAATAGTAACTGTAAATAGTCCTACAATATGTGCAGGTTCAACAGCAACTTTAACGGCTAATGGGGCATCTACTTATACCTGGAATACAGGTTCAAATGCAAATCCCTATACTGTAACACCGGGTGCTACATCATATACGGTAACCGGAGCAACTGTTGCTGGTTGTACTAACACTGCGGTATCAACAATAACTATAGTTCCTCCACCAAGTATAAGTCTTGCTCAATCAACATTTACTACTTGTTTAAATGCACCTGTTACTTTTACTGCAACAGGAACAACAAACTATACTTGGACTCCAACTACAAATATGACAGGTTCTAACACCGGAAACCCAACAGTAACTCCAACATCTGTAGCAACAACTGTTTACACGGTAACTGGCACAACAGGTAACTGTGCCGGTTCAACGGGTACGGTTACTTTAACTGTAAACCCATTACCAACCGTTTCAGTTACAGCTACAAGCACGTCGATGTGCTCAGGTGGCAGTTCAACTTTAACTGCCAGCGGAGCAAATACTTATACTTGGACTCCGGGTGCAACATTGAGTCCAACAACGGGTTTAGTTGTAACGGCTACACCTACTGCAACTACAATTTACACCGTTACCGGAACAGATGCTAATAATTGTGTAAATAATGATACAATTAGTATAACTGTAAATCCAACACCAACAGTAGGTGTGGCTGGTGGGGGAGGAAATTCCCAAACGGTTTGTGGTGGTGGCCTTGCAAATGCTACGGTTAATGGAATTACATTTACTGTTACACCGACTGGTTCAGTTACCTGGACAAATAGTAATACAAATTTAGGAGGTCCTCTTTCTGTTGCATCGGGTAGCGGAAATATTGCTTCATATCCGGCTCCAACAGTTACAGTACAAACAGTGGGTGTAATTACAGCAAATTCTACTGTAGCAGGTTGCGCATCTACAAACAGTACGCAATTAACTTATACTATTACAATTAACCCTATACCTGGCGAAACAGGTGAAACTATTACTCCTGCCGGTTGTGGCATGAATAACGGAACTATTACTGGTGCAACCGGAACGGGCGGTAGTGGAAACTATAGTTACCAGTGGAACAACACCGGAGGATTTGTTCCAAGTTCATCGTATACAAATGGAGCAGGCACTTATCCTTTGCAAATACAAGATAATGTTACAGGTTGTATCTACTCTCAAAACTTTACTATATCAAACTCAGGGGCACCTTCACCTCCAGCAGTAACGCCAAGTGCAACAGCTGCATGTGCCGGAGGAACAATAATTTTAACTGCTAATCCATCAGCGCCTGCCGGAACAACTTATAATTGGACAGAAGCAAATGGTAACATTGGTACTGGCGATACATATACAGTAACTAATATACCTTCATCACCTAATCCTTATACAATTGGTGTAACAGCCACATCCGGTGGTTGTACTGGCATTGCCGCTACAACTAGCATTACTGTTAATGCTATACCACCGGCACCAACCTATTCGTTACCAACAGGCCCAGATACTGCTTATTGCCAAGGCTCACCACTTCCTTTATCGGTAAATTCGGGTACAACAATACCAGTTTGGTATAGCAATAATGTATTTGTATTTGCGGGTTCACCTTATACTCCACCGGCTAACTTGCCAGTAGGCACGTATACATATAGTGTTATAGATTCTATTCCATTGGCACAAGGAGGTTGTACAAATGCATCACCATCAGCTAATACACTTACATTAAGTGTAGTGGTTAATCCAACACCACCGGCACCAACCTATTCTTTACCAACAGGCCCAGATACTGCTTATTGCCAAGGGTCTACAGCGCCATTGTTAACAGTAAACTCGGGTACAGTAATTGCAGTTTGGTATAGCAATAACGTATTTTTGCAATCAGGTTCAACGTACACCCCACCGGCTAACTTAGCAGCCGGCACATATACATATAGTGTTATAGATTCTATTCCGTTGGCACAAGGAGGTTGTACTAATGCACCACCATCAGCCAATACACTAACATTAAGTTTAACGGTTAATCCAACACCGCCTGCACCAACCTATTCGTTACCAACAGGCCCAGATACTGCTTATTGCCAAGGCTCACCACTTCCTTTATCGGTAAATTCAGGCACAACAATACCAGTTTGGTATAGCAATAACGTATTTTTATTTGCGGGGTCACCTTATACTCCGCCGGCTAATTTACCAGTCGGCACTTATACATATAGTGTTATAGATTCTATACCGGCAGCGCAAGGAGGTTGTACAAATGCATCACCATCAGCTAATACACTTACATTAAGTGTAGTGGTTAATCCAACACCACCAGCACCAACCTATTCGTTACCTATTGGTCCTGATACTTCTTATTGCCAAGGTTCTACGGCACCATTGTTAAGTGTAAATTCAGGTACAGTAATTGCAGTTTGGTATAGCAATAATACAGTTATAAATATAGGCTCGACTTATACGCCGCCAGCTGGCTTAGCTTCGGGCACGTATACATACAGTGTTATAGATTCTATTCCATTGGCACAAGGAGGTTGTACCAATGCATCACCATCAGCTAATACACTTACTTTAAGTTTAACAGTTAACCCAACACCACCGGCACCAACCTATTCATTACCAACTGGTCCGGATACTGCTTATTGCCAAGGCTCACCACTTCCTTTATCGGTAAATTCGGGTACAACAATAGCGGCTTGGTATAGTAATAACACGTTTGTATATGCGGGTTCACCTTATACTCCATCGGCTAACTTAGTTGCGGGTACTTATACGTTTAGTATAATAGATTCTATACCGGCAGCGCAAGGCGGCTGTACAAATGCATCGCCATCAGCTAATACATTTACAATAAGCTTAACAGTTTATCCAACTCCTACGGTTAACGTTAGTGGAGCATCTTTAGATACTGCAAAATGCGGACAAGCAACGGGTGGGGTTTCAAATATTAATATAAATAATGTAAGTGGCGGAACACCAGGTTATCATTTCCAATGGTACTCAGGCGGTCAACCAATTGCGGGTGCAACTTCTCCAACATTAAGTGGTCAACCAGCCGGTAATTATAACTTACAAGTAACCGATACAAATGGTTGCGTAGCCGGTGTAACAGGTGGTTCTTTAACATTTCCTGTGCCTGCTATAGTGCAACCAACAGCCTCATTCTCAACTACACCAAGTCCTGCTGTGGGGCAGGTCCCTTTAAATGTAGTGTTTACTAATCAGTCGACTAATGTAACTCCTACATCAACTTATGTTTGGGCGTTTGGTGATGGTAGTGGAGCTATTATAAAAGATACCAGTCATATTTATACAAGCGCAGGCACTTATTCGGTTGTTATGGTTGTTTCAAATGGTAGTTGCCGAGATACAGCAAGAGTAACTATTTTGGCAGAAACCGCTACTACACTTATAATTCCGAATATATTTACTCCAAACCAAGATGGAATTAATGATGTATTCTATATTATTAACACGGGCATGGTTAGTTTAACATGCGATATTTATAATCGTTGGGGACAACTGTTACACACAATAACTGCACCTAACCAAGGTTGGGATGGCATAGTGCCTAATGGCGATAAAGCACCTGACGGAACTTACATGTATATATTACAAGCTCAAGGCTTAGATGGTAAGGCATATAAACAAGAAGGTACCGTTACTTTAATCAGATAGAAAAATAAAATTTAATAATAGAAGGGCTTTCATAGAAATATGAAAGCCTTTTTTATTTTATGACTGTCAATCAGTCACACGCGCTATCTTTGGCAAAAAAATTGACAGAGAACAGTAAAAAATTAAAACTATGCAGACAGGTAAGATAAACGTACAAACAGAAAACATTTTTCCCATCATTAAAAAATTTCTTTACTCCGACCACGAAATATTTTTACGTGAGTTAGTTAGTAATGCTGTTGATGCTACCAAAAAGCTGAAAGCCTTTTCATCAATGGGTGAGTTTAAAGGTGAGGTGGGTAAAACAACACTTGAAATTATTTTAGATAAAAAAGCAAAAACACTTACCATACGTGATAGAGGTATAGGAATGACGGGTGATGATATTGTAAAATATATTACACAAATTGCGTTTTCGGGTGCTGAGGAGTTTGTAACTAAATACAAAGACAAGGTTGATGCTAATGCCATGATTGGTCATTTTGGTTTAGGTTTTTACTCGGCCTTTATGGTTGCTAAAGAAGTTGAAATTGTTTCCTTATCATTTAGAGAAGGCGCCAAAGCGGCGCGCTGGATATGTGATGGCAGCCCTGAATATAAATTAGAAGAAACTACCAAAGAGTTTAGAGGCACCGATATTATTTTACACATAGCTGATGATAGCACCGAGTTTTTAGAAGAAGCCCGCATTGATACACTGCTAAAAAAATATTGCCGTTTTTTACCGGAAGAAATAAAATTTGGAACTAAAAAGGAATATGTAAAAGCAGAGAAAGAAGGTGATAAAGAAACCGAAGTTGAAGTTGATAACATCATCAACAATCCAAATCCTTTGTGGACCAGAAAACCTGCTGACTTGACGGACGAAGACTACAAAAACTTTTACCGTGAGTTATATCCGATGAATTTTGAGGAACCTCTTTTTTGGATTCATTTAAATGTAGATTATCCGTTTAACTTAACAGGTGTGCTTTATTTTCCGAAACTTAAAAATAATTTTGAAGCGCCTAAAGATAAAATACAATTATACAGCAATCAGGTTTTTGTAACCGATAATGTTGAGCATGTAGTACCTGATTTTTTAATGTTGTTACGTGGTGTAATTGATAGCCCAGATATTCCATTAAACGTATCGCGTAGTTATTTGCAAGCAGATAGCAACGTTAAAAAAATAGCAGCGCACATAACTAAAAAAGTAGCTGATAAACTGGAAGAAATATTTAAAAAAGACCGCACCGATTTTGAGAAAAAATGGAACGACATTAAAATTTTTGTTGAGTACGGCATGCTTAGCGATGATAAATTTAATGATAAAGCACAAAAATTTGCTTTGCTTACAAATACCGAAGATGCGCACTTTACTTTAGAAGAGTATGAAAACAAAATAAAACCCATACAGACCGATAAAGACAAAAAACTAATTTACTTATATACTACCAATGTTGCCGAGCAGCATAGTTATATACAAGCAGCTAAGGACAGGGGATATGATGTATTGTTGTTTGATACCCCTTTAGATTCTCACTTTATTGGTAAATTAGAAAGTACTTTGAAAGAAGTTGCCTTTGTGCGAGTTGATGCTGATACGGTTGATAAACTGATTAAAAAAGACGAAGAACAAGTATCGAAACTTAATGATGAACAGAAAAAAGAACTACAACCTATTGTTGAAGAAGTAGTAGCTAAAGATAAATTTACGGTAGTGTTTGAAAGTTTGAGCGAAAAAGACGCACCTATGCTAATTACACGCCCTGAATTTATGCGCCGTATGAAAGACATGAGTGCTATGGGTGGCGGCGGAATGAGTTTTTATGGTGAAATGCCTGATATGTATAATTTGGTTGTTAACACAAACCATCCGCTTATCAGTAAAATATTAGGAGAGAAAAACGCTGATAAACGCAAAGCTATAAGCAAACAGGCTGCTGATTTAGCTATGCTGTCGCAAGGTTTATTAAAAGGCGAAGAGCTTACTAAATTTATAAAACGCTCGGTTGAGTTAATCGATTAAAATTTTTAGTATCCTTTGTATCAAAAGGCTGAAAAAACAGAAAAGAGTTCAATTGAACTCTTTTCTGTTTTTAAAATTTATCAAAAATGATTAAAGATTGTTTCTTTTAACTTTTCACTCCATCCTGGGTTTGTTAAATATTCCTTTGAAGTTTTAGCCAAAAATTCGAGATGTGTTTTATCTGAACTAGCTGCATAACGACCAGCTTGATGAAAAAGCAATAAATCTACTTGTAAATTAAATATTGGTGGTAGATTTTTGGGCTTAGTTTTTTTTGTGGCTATAAGTAAAATTTTTGAAGATAATGGAACTATTAGCTCCTCCTGAAGACTTGATAAATCTTTAAATTCCTTATGAAATATTATGGGATTGTCAGTTATAATATGAAGATCAGTTTTATGATAATAAATCCTCCACTCGTCTTTATTTATTTTATTGAATTTTTTTGTGAAAGAGGATATAGGTAATAAAGCAGGATATAATTTTACCCATGCATCTAACCCTCTAAGCATTTCTTCTGTTTCTATATGTCGTTTGCCTGTTTTTTCATCAAAAATGCCAAAACCTAAATCCTTGAAAGATAAGTTTTTAATTATGGCATTTCGCAAGCCGTCATTAATTGGAGTTCTCCAAAAAACAGAGAAAATTAAAAATTGAATAGCATAAAGCCTTTCTGGAGATAATATAGAATCTTCAGGAGATGAATTTACAATATCATGAAGAGCACTTGCGGCTTTACTATCAAAACGACTTAACATATGTTCTGCTAAATCCATTTTACGAAGTTCTTTTGTGTTTTGGTCTTCAATGATTGCTGTGTTTCTGTGATTTTCAGCAAAGGTGTTTTCTGGATTAGACCTGTAAATATTTCCCGTATTTTTATCATATACAAAATATTTATTTTCCTTATCCGTAAAACCTTTTAGGTAGAAGCGAGGTATATAATGGTGTTTTTTTGATAAAGTCATTGAGCAATTTCACACATTTTATGGCAATTTAATTTTAGGAATGTTGCTTTATTTTATAAAGCTTAATGCATCTTCTTTAGTTTGCACATTTTTAAAACAACTTAGTAGTTGGTTTAAAACACGTTCAACGGTTGCATCGGGGCAAGATGCGCCGCTGGTTAATATAATTTTTACTTTATCTTTTTTAGGAATAAAATTTTCGGTACTCAGTTTTTTCTGATGCGGATAATCAAAATGATGTATCATAGTATTTGATTCTATTTCTTTTTCGGAAGAAATAAAATAGGTGGGAAATTTTTGCTCTAATAATTCTACTAAGTGAGATGTGTTTGAGCTGTTATAACCACCAACCACAACTGCTAAATCTGCATCGGTTTTTAGTAAGCCGTATGTAGCATCTTGGTTTTCGTTGGTAGCATAGCAAAGGGTATCGCGGGTATCGGCAAAATGTTGTTTCGTGTTTTCTACTCCATATTTGGCAATCATTACTTGTTTAAAGTGCTCAGCTATCTCTTGTGTTTCGGTAGCCAACATCGTAGTTTGGTTAATTACACCAACTTGTTGCAGGTGTTTTGTCACATCAAAATTTGCCGAGTACTTGCCTTTAAATTCTTCATAAAAAAGTGCAGCATCTTTTTTGCCGGTTATATAATCGCTTAGTTTTTTTGCCTCGGCTAAATCTTTTACTACAATAGCTGGTGCGCTTTGTGCGCTGCGCGAAAAAGTAGCACGAGTTTCTTCGTGCGTATATTTTCCGTGAATAATGATGGTGTAATTTTCTTTTCCTATTTGTTCCGATTTTTTCCAAACACGCTCCACAAACGGACAAGTAGTATTGTATTTTTGTACTTCAATATTTTTTTGCTGCAACAACTTTTCTATTTCTAAAGTTGTACCAAAGGCGGGTATAATTACTACATCGGCAGGCGTAAGTTCATCAAACGAAATAAGTTGTTTGCCATTGGTGTCTTGTAAAAATTGAACGCCGTTATCCGTCAAATCTTTATTTACGTCAGGATTATGTATCATTTGACTCAATAAAAAAATACGCTTACCCGGGTTTTCGTTTACAGCTTTAAAAGAAATTTCGATGGCGTTTTCTACACCGTAGCAAAAACCAAAATGACGTGCAATGTAAAAACTTACCGGACCAAAATCTACATACGTAGGTGACATGTCTCTTTTACGAGGGTCGTTTACTTTTTGATACGATTTTATTTTTGTAATGAGTGGGCTGCGGTAAAACTCAGGAATTTCAAAAGTTTTCATTAAAGGACTTAATTGGTGTGTATCTCCTCATCAACCAATAAATTGTTTTTTACGGCAAACATAACCACACCTGCGGTGTTATTTACCTTAAGTTTTTGCATTACATTTTTGCGATGTGTGTGTACAGTATGAAAACTTAAAAAAAGTTTTTCGGCAATTTGTTTGTTTGATAAACCAAGCGCAATGTGTTTAATAATTTCAATCTCTCTGTCAGATACGGCAAAGCCTTCACAAGATGTTTTTTTGCTATATGTTTTAGCAATCGTTTCAGCATCTGCCGTTAAAGCATCAATAATTTGTCCGCATAAAAAACGGGTGCCTTTTTCAGTATTATCTATAGCGTCGCAAATTTCTTGCTTATCACACTCTTTTAATAAAAAGCTGGTAACGCCTGCATTTAATAAAGAAGAAATTTCTTCTTTAGGCAACATTGGACTAATAGCAAGAATTTGAAGGGCTTTAAATTGCTTTTTAATTTGAGAAACGTCGGTAGGGGTAATTTGCATAGATACCGGGTCTATCACTAAAATATCAGGTTTATGCTTTTTTAAGGCTGATAAAAGGTTGTTTTTTTCGGTTACTTCGTTAATGGTAACGCTATAACTAGCCTGCATTAGAGCTTTAAACCCTTCACGCATCAGCACACTGTTATCGGCAACTACAATATTCATTATTTATAATGATTTTAATTAAGCAAATATACGAAGATTTAAGATACCAAAAAAGGGGAATAAAAAAAGGGTAAGCTACTTTCATCGCACCGCTACAACCACCTACCCTTGCTGCGTTCCCACCCTGGGGGATTTGGTAGGAGCTGATCGTGAAAGACTTACCCGGCGCAAAATTAGTATTTATTTCGTTATTAAAATAAAAATCGCAAACTTTGCTTCTTATCTTTTTATGGACATATCTGTAATTATCCCCCTTTTAAACGAAGAAGAGTCTTTACCCGAGTTACACGACTGGATTGTGCGCATAATGCAACAGCACAATTACAGTTACGAAATTGTTTTTGTAGATGATGGAAGTAAAGATAAATCGTGGAGTGTAATTGAAGGTTTGTCGCAGAAAAACCCAAATGTAAAGGCCATAAAATTTAGAAGAAATTACGGAAAATCGCCCGCTTTGCATGTAGGTTTTGAAACTGCACAAGGTAACGTTGTTATAACCATGGACGCCGATTTACAGGATAGTCCGGATGAAATTCCTGAGCTTTATAACATGATAACCCAGGGTGGTTTTGACTTAGTAAGTGGCTGGAAACAAAAACGTTACGATAATGCGGTTACTAAAAATTTACCCAGTAAACTTTATAACTGGACTAACCGAAAAATAAGTGGCATTCAGCTACATGATATGAATTGCGGTTTAAAAGCCTATAAAAAAGAAGTTATAAAAAGCATTGAAATTTATGGCGAAATGCACCGTTTTATACCGGTTTTGGCTAAAAATGCAGGCTTTGATAACATTACTGAAAAAACAGTACAACATCAAGCAAGAAAATACGGCACATCTAAATTTGGTTGGGATAGATTTATTAATGGTTTTTTAGATTTACTGACCATAACATTTCTTTCAAAATTTGGTAAACGCCCCATGCATTTATTTGGCACACTAGGCACATTTATGTTTATAGTTGGTTTTTTTGTAACTGTTTATTTAGGTGGTGAAAAATTATATTGTGTTTATAATAATCAACGTGCTCCTTTGGTAGCCAGCAACCCTTTGTTTTTTATTGCCTTAACTACGATGGTTTTAGGTACACTTTTATTTTTAACTGGTTTTGTAGGCGAGCTTATTTTACGCAACTCATCAGTACGAAACCATTATTTGTTAGAGAAGAAGGTTAATCTTTAATGATTGGCGCAAAACTTATAAAGTGGTTTAAGCAAAACAAGCGCGATTTACCGTGGCGCAACACTACCGACCCATACAAAGTTTGGTTGTCCGAAATTATTTTACAACAAACTCGCGTAGCACAAGGCATGCCTTATTACATGGCATTTGTAAAAACATTCCCAACCGTGTTTGACTTGGCTAAAGCACCCGAGCAAAAAGTGTTGAAGTTATGGCAGGGCTTAGGTTATTACTCGCGCGCGCGCAATTTGCATACTGCTGCAAAAGAAGTGGTGAAAAATTACAAAGGCATTTTTCCAAGTGAATTTGAAGAATTAAAAAAATTAAAAGGCGTAGGCGATTATACGGCTGCGGCTATTTCATCTTTTTGTTTTAATAAACCGCAGGCTGTGGTAGATGGCAATGTGTACAGAGTTTTAGCAAGACTGTTTGCTATTGATACACCCATAAATTCAACCGAAGGAAAAAAACAATTTGCATTGCTAGCACAAGAATTAGTAGATAAAAAAAATGCAGGAGCTTATAACCAAGCCATTATGGAATTTGGGGCTTTGTATTGCACCCCACATAAACCTAATTGCGAAGCTTGTGTTTTTTATGATACTTGTTTGAGTGGCCTTGCGGGCAAGGCTTTAAATTATCCGATAAAAATTGCAAGCAAAAAAGTAACTACACGTTACTTCGAATATTTTGTAATTATTTCAAATAAAAACACCTACACACAAAAGCGTACCGAAAGTGATATTTGGAAAAATTTACATCAGTTTCCTTTACTAGAGTATGCCGAAAAACCAACTGATACCGGGGTTTTAGAACAATTGAAAAAAGAAATTTTGAAAACAAAAACCAACAATTTTGAAATTATAAAACAAACTGCCTATAAAAAACACCAACTATCGCATCAAACTATTTATGCTAGATTTACCTATATAAATGCTAAAAAATTTACTAACCCAAACTATAAGCAAACATCTTTAAAACAACTTAAAAAATTGCCTTTACCCATACTTTTGGCAAACGAAATTGTTGATTTATAATTAATTGAATTCGCCATCAAAAAGCCAATAATTTGATATTTTTCGTTTATTTCAAAGAAAATATCTATATTCGTAAACCAAAAAAAACGGGTATGAAAAATATCTACTTGCTGATTTGTGTTTTGTGTTCAATGGCTTTAAAGTCTCAAACCATTTTTTGGGGAGAAACTTTTGGAGTTGGTACCACATGTGCCAATAACCAAGGTACTTTAGCTAATGGATTTAACAGCAGCAATGGTACTTGGAGCATAAATACATCTTTAGGTATAAATGATGGCTTTGCAAATGTTTGGTATGTGAGTCAAACCGAAGGCGGCCAACCAGATGGTACTTGTGGTGCCGGTTGTTTAGATACTGCAACGATTACAAACAGAACCTTACACATTGGTGCAGCACAAAATTCACCAACCTACGGTGCGATTTGCCCAACGGGAGATTGTGGCGCTATTTATGACCCAGGCTTTGGTTTAAACCAAGTTAGAACAAATGTGAGAGTAGAATCGCCCGTTATTAGCACTACAGGTAAAACGGGTATAATTTTAACTTTTGATTATGTTTTTCGCGGTAACAAAGGAGATTCTGTAAATGTATGGGCATTTGATGGTGCTGTATGGACAAATTTAGGGATGCCAATTGCTACAGCTACTTGTACTTCTGCTATTGCAGGAGATACAGTTGGCAAATGGACAGCCTCTAATGTTTATAATCTTTCTGCTAATTTTAATAATAATGCCGCTGTAAAAATTGGTTTTCAGTGGATAAACAACGATGATAAAAAAGGCGGTAACCCGTCGGTAGCTATAGATAATATTATACTTAAGGCTACCAGCACAGGTGGCGGACCGTCTACGCTTACGACGGTAGCCGTTTTTTCACCTGATACGGCAAATCATAATTTTATTTACTGCACAAATACACCGTATCATTTTACAGGTTTTGCAAACCCGGGGCCAATATTAGCCTATCAATGGTACGTCCGTCCTTCTGCCAATGTTGTTTTTAATCCGGCTCACCCGGGTTTAGGGCAAAACGGTATCGATCTTACTTTTCCTACCACCGGAACATATACTCTAACAGTTGTGGCAAGTAGTCAGTTTAATGGCATAGATTCAAATTCACACGTTCCACCTACTCCAAGTTTTACCCCTTTTATTATAAATGTAAACCCAACACCAACAGTAACTGTTGTGCCACCAAACCCTGTTTTTGTTTGTCAGGGCGGCACCGGAACTGTTTTAACAGCAACTGCTACAAGTACATGTAGTTATACATGGACACAGGCAGCAAGTGTAGTGCCTCCTACTTATTTAGATGCTAATGGAGATAGTGTAAATGTAAATCCTCCCGGTATTCCAAATCCAGTTGTAACATATACGGTTGTTGGTACCACTACGGTGGGCTGCGTTTCTCCAAAAGTAGTGGTAACGGTATCTGTTCAACCCAGACCTACTCCTATTTATTCTCCAACTGATACTATTTGTTCAGGAGCATCGGCCACTTTATTTGTAACTAATATGCCTGTAAACACTACTTATCATTGGGGAGCGGCGTTTGGCGCGGGGCTTGGTTCCAGTACAGGTGCTACAGTACAAGAAACGCCTATATATTATAATATAAATAATAGCGCCGCAGATACTACTATTTTAGATACAGTTATTGTAAATGTTAGGGGTTGCCCAAATTATCCGTATCATTTAATGAAAGTGATAGTAAAACCAACACCTTTGGTTCATGTACTGGCTGATACAGTAGATAATTGTAATAAAATGGGAGCTGTTTTAAGTGCTGTTGGTACACCAACAACCGGGTTAGTTTACCACTGGTCGCCGGGTACAGCGCTTTCAAGTGTTACAGGTGCAAGTGTTACTGCCTCACCAACTGTACCGATAACTTATTATGTAACGGCTACTCGGGATGGATGTAATAGTTTAAAAGATTCTGTAAAGGTTTATGTTGGCGATACTTTAAACGCCACTATTACAAGTGAGTTTGATATTATTTGTAATTCTCAAAAAAATCAATTTATAGCTTATCCGCAAAATGGGCAACTAAATAATTCTATTCCATATCACTATAGTTGGAAACCTCAGCCAGTGGTTTCTACAAGTGTAACTGGAGATACAGTGGTGGTTCAACCTAGTTCGTCTACTGTGTACACCTTAACAGTTTATGGTACTTGTGTAAAACATAATATAGTTACTCATGGCATTACGGTTAACAATTGTATTCCACCAATAGCAGGCTTTACCCAAAGCAACGATACCATTTGTGTAAACCATTGCATCATATTTAAAGACACAACACAATTGCATAGCACTAAACCTTTGTTTTATACTTGGGTGTTTCCCGGAGGGTCTATTATTGCTCCAGCCGGAGCTAGCATAACAGGAGGTGATACACTTTTATATGCTATGACAGATAACCAACCACTTAAACCAGTAAAAGTTTGTTATCATATAAATAGTTCATTAAATAATAATGGTTATTATCCAATAATTGAAACAGTAAAAAACGGACTTAATCAAACAAGTAGTTATACAGATAGCATTATTGTATATCCAGGTCCTCAAGCCCATGCAGGTCCCGATCAAACTATTGATCAAGGAACTACCACTACTTTAGATGCTTCTCAAAGTTCTGGTCAAGGCCAAATAGTAACATACAATTGGACTCAATCAGATTCAAGCGCTATGAGTTGTAAAAGTGGTGTTAGTTGTATCCATCCAACAGTAACACCAAGCCTTACTACTCAATTTGTTTTAACGGTAATAGACAGAAATGGTTGTACAAGCACTGATTCGATAACTGTTAATGTTGATATAATTTGTAAAGATGTGTATATAGCAACAGCATTCTCTCCAAATGGCGACGGCATGAATGATGTACTGCATGTTAAGAGTAATTGTACTATATCGCAGTTTTCGTTTAAAATATTTGACCGTTGGGGTGAGAAAATTTTTGAAAGTAACGACTTACTGGTTGGATGGGATGGAACCTTTAGAAATAAATTAATGGATAGTGGTGTATTTATGTATACGGTAGATGGTTTTTTAAGTAGCGGAACAGAGGTTAAGAAAAAAGGTAACGTTACATTAATTAGATAAACATGAAAAGATTTTTACTTTTTATATCCGTTATAGCACTTTTGCAATCTAAACAAGCGTTTGCACAAGACCCTCATTATTCTCAGTATAACGAAATATCATCGTATATAAACCCGGCACTTTGTGGTGTAGCCTATGATGTACGCGCTATGGTTAATTATCGTAGTCAATGGGGTAGTGTTTCAACTCCTTATAAAACATATGGCGGATCGGCAGAATTTGCAATTAAGCATGTAAAAACACGTAAAGCTTATTTAACTGCGGGTTTAATTATTTATGAAGATGTTGCAGGTTCAGGTAACATGAGTCAGTTACATGTTGGTGGTATTTTAGGTGCAGTAGTAAATACAGGAGCACATAGTAAATTATCATTTGCTGCAACAGGCTCTTTTGATCAACGCCGCATTACCGGAGGTAATTTTCAGTGGGAAAATCAGTATAACGGATACCAATACGATGCAGCTATTCAGGGAGAAACATTACCAACTAATCAAATAAATTATTCTGATTTTGGTGCAGGAGTAAATTTTCACTTTGCAAAAAGTGAAAAATTTATAAGTTCTAGTGATGGGCATCGTTTCGATATGGGTTTTTCGGTATATCATTTAAATACGCCGCTTATTTCTTTCTATAATACAAACGAATCGCAGTATATGAAATACATTAACTATATGAGTTTTACTATTGCTTTGCCTCGTGTAAAAGCTAACATAATACCGAGTTATATTTTAATGTTTCAAGGACCTTCAATAGAGCTTGATGCGGGCATTATGTTTAGGTATATTATTTCGGAAGCAGCAGCACGTAGTAATTTAACAAAATCTATGGCTATTTCGGCAGGAGTTTATTATCGCTCAACCGATGCAATTATTCCACAAGTATTACTTGAGTTTAGTAAATATGCTGTGGGTGTTAGTTACGATTTTAACACATCTCAATTAACGCCATATAGCAGATTACAAGGTGGTTTAGAACTTATGTTGCGTTATAACTGGAATCCGGGTTATGGAACATCTGTTGGCAACACAACGGGGCCAAAATCTACGCCTTACTTTAAATAATAATATATATTTTTGCACACACAATTTAAACTATGAATTTAGAAGGAATTATATCAATTAGTGGGATGCCCGGCTTATACAAAGTAGTGGGACAAATGAAAAACGGTGTTATTGCTGAGTCATTAAGCGATAAAAAACGCTCTCCAATTTATTCGCATCAACAAATTTCTACTTTAGAAGATATCAGTATGTTTACCACAGGTGATAATAAACCAGTATCTGACATAATGAAAGCTATTTTTGATAAAGAAAAAGGTGGTGCTTGCATAGATTATAAAGCAGACGAAAAACAAATTGTTGCTTATTTTGAAAGCGTTTTACCTGATTATGATAAAGAACGCGTTCATCCGTCAAATATGCGTAAGCTGTTTAATTGGTACAATGCTTTACAAGCTACAGGTAATTTAAAAGAAAAAGGTGCTGCAACTGAAGAAAAAGCAAAAGCACACACTGAAGAAAAACCTAAAAAGGTTGCTGCTAAAGTAAAACCTGATACTGCAAAAGTAACGACTAGCAAAGGAGTTAAAAAAACAGCCGGAGTTAGAAAAACCGGTACAGCTTAAAAATGATTTTAATCATATTAAAAATCCCGATTTCGTTAAGATTTCGGGATTTTTTGTTTTCGGTTTTAACGGCACAAATCCGTATATTTGTAAGGTACATAACTAACTTTTACCATGAGTAATGCTGTAGATTTAGAAAAAAATTTCAACTCTAAATTAGAGAAGAATGATTTTGTTGAGCCTAAAGATTGGATGCCCGAAAATTATCGTAAGCATTTAATCAGGCAAATATCACAGCATGCCCATAGCGAAATTATAGGCATGTTGCCTGAGGGAAATTGGATTTCGCGTGCACCAAGTTTACGTGCTAAAATGGTGTTACTTGCCAAAGTGCAGGATGAGGGCGGGCATGGTTTATATTTATATACAGCTGCTGAAACACTGGGTGCAAGTCGCGATGAATTATTAGGTGCTTTACATACAGGTAAGGCAAAATACTCTTCTATATTTAATTACCCAACACTTACCTGGGCCGATATTGGCGCAGTGGGTTGGTTGGTTGATGGTGCTGCTATTATGAATCAGGTAATGTTGCAACGCACATCATACGGGCCTTATAGCCGTGCTATGATACGCATTTGCAAAGAAGAAAGTTTTCATCAGCGTCAGGGTTACGAAATTATGTGCCACTTATCTTTTGGAACGGAAGCTCAAAAAGAAATGGCGCAAGATGCATTAAACCGTTGGTGGTTTCCTACGATGATGATGTTTGGCCCGCCTGATAAAGATTCGCCTAACAGCGAACAAGCTATGAAGTGGAGGATTAAACGCGAAACAAATGATGAACTTCGTCAAAAATTTGTTGACCGTACAGTTGAGCAGGCAGAGTTTTTAGGCTTAACCATTCCGGATAAAAATTTAAAATGGAATGAAGCAAAAAAAGGTTACGATTTTTCTGAACCAAATTGGGAAGAGTTTTATAATGTAATTAAAGGCAATGGCCCTTGTAATAAAGAACGCTTAGAGGCTCGTAACAAAGCACATAGTGATGGTGCTTGGGTTCGTGAGGCAGCTATGGCGTATGCCGAAAAGAAAAAAGAAAATATTTTAGCAGCTTAAATAAATTAATTATGTCAAAAGATTCTCAAGGCCCATTATGGGAAGTGTTTGTACAAAAAAAAGCCGGTCAGCCGTTTGTACATTGTGGTAGTTTACATGCGTATGATAAAGAAATGGCATTAGAAAATGCACGCGATTTATATACGCGTCGTAGCGAAGGCTCTGCCTTATGGGTTGTTCCTGCTGCGGCTATTGTAGCAAGTTCTCCTGAAGACATTGGCCCTTTCTTTGAGCCTGCAAATGATAAGGTGTATCGTCATCCAACGTTTTATCAAATTCCGGAAGGGGTTAAATATATTTAAAGATGACCACACAAGAAGCATTATTTAAATATACACTTCGCTTAAGCGATACTAGTTTAATATTAGCACAACGTTTATCAGAGTGGACATCTAAAGGTCCATTTTTAGAAGAAGATTTGGCACTTACTAATATTGCCTTAGATATTTTAGGGCAAGCAAATTCTTTATTAGAATATGCTGCCAAAACAGAAAGCAAAGGAAGAAGCTCAGATGATTTAGCATTTTTTAGAAACGAGCGCGAATTTTATAACACGCTGTTAGTTGAACAACCAAATGGTGATTATGCACAAACTATTTTGCGCCAATGTTTGATTGATAATTTTGATTTACTTTTTTATCAGGAACTTGCAAAAAGTAAAGACGAAACATTGGCTGCCATTGCAGCAAAGTCAATAAAGGAAATTACGTATCATTTAAGGCACACATCATCGTGGGTAGATAGATTTGGAAATGGCACCGAAGAAAGCCATACACGTATACAAAACGCCTTAAATGAATTGTGGCGTTTTACAGATGAGCTTTTTGAAATGAATGAAATTGATGAAGTTTTATTGAAAGATAAAATCGCAGTTGATTTAAAAACGATAAAACCAATTTGGAAAAAGCAAGTAGACGCTATTTTAGAAAAAGCTAGTTTAAAATTACCTGAAACTGTTTTTATGCAAACCGGTAGTCGTAATGCAAAACATACCGAGCATTTGGGATATATATTGGCAGAGATGCAATATTTACCAAGAATGCACCCAACTGCTAAGTGGTAAAATAAATTAAACCTATGCGGAAAATTTTTGCGATAACTCTTTTACTATCCTGTAATATAATTTTCTCACAAAGTTATTCGTATCAAATTGGCTTATTAAAATATGGCGGAGGCGGAGATTGGTATGCCAATTTAGAAACTTCGTTACCTAACCTCATTAAATTTTGTAACGAAAATATTAAGACCAACATTAACCCTGAACAAGCCATTGTTGAGGTTGGAAGCAACGAACTTTTTAATTATCCATTGGTGCACATTACAGGGCATGGCAACATTATTTTTAGTGATGCGGAAGCACAAAATTTACGTAAATATTTAATGGGCGGTGGGTTTCTAGAAATATCGGATAATTATGGATTGGATAAATTTATTCGTCCGCAAATGAAAAAAGTTTTCCCTGAACTTGATTTTGTAGAACTGCCTTTTGATTATCCTATCTATCATCAAAAATATAATTTCGATAAGGGTCTGCCGAAAATTCATGAACATGACAATAAATCTTCGCAAGGTTTTGGCATTATATACAAAGGCCGCTTAGTTTGTTTTTATGACTACGAGTGCGATTTAGGCGATGGTTGGGAAAGTTACGAAGTACATAAAGATAGCGAGGAAGCCCACGAAAAGGCTTTAAGAATGGGTGCTAATATTTTATCGTATGTGTTTTTAGATGGTGTATATAAATAAAAGTTAAAAAACCTTATTTATTAATCTAAACATACAACAAGGTATAATTATTGCAACCTTTGTATAGATAAATGAAACGATTTTTAGTACATATATTTTTTTGTTTTTGTGTAACATTAAAACTGTTTGCGCAAGAAGATTCTCTTTCAATGGGTCCTGAGTATGTTTTAAAAGATGGGATTTACCTTTCTTTAAAAGATTTTCAAACTAACAACCCTTTGCGAAAAGAAAACATTTCGATGCCCGGAGATAAAACGCAGGCTGATTTTATTTCTAAAACATTAACCGAAAACAAAGAAATTCTTTTTACATACAAAGGCTCGCAGTACCGGGGTGATGTAAGTAAAGTTTGGGGTTATTGCCAAAACGGAAATATATATGTGCATTTTAAAGACGATAAATATTGGCGCATAACGGTGTTTGGCAGCATATCACATTTTATAGCAACTATAGTGGTTACCCGTTATGTAAGTAATGGCTATGGCATGGGTTATGGGGGAGGTTTTTATGGAGGCATGGGGCCATATGGAGGCATGGGTGGAGGCTATACGCCTGTTAAACAAAACGAAACCCATGAGTTTTTATTAGACTTTAAAACCGGAGAAATTACGGAGTGTACACCAACTAATTTAGAAGTTATTTTAAGCAGAGATATGCCTTTGTATGAGCAATATATGAAAATTAAAAAACGCAAGCGTAAAGATTTTATGATATTGTATATACGCAAATACAATAATGATCATCCTATTTCTTTTCCGAAAAATTAGTAGCTAGCTCTAGGCTACTTTACCCCAGTTAGTGTTTGTTTTATTCTGACGAATTAACTGTCTGTTTAAGATTTGATTTTCTGCTTTTAGTAATTGTGGGTCTTTATCTAAAATTTCAGTAGCTACTTGTCTGGCTAATTGTAGTATCTGTTGGTCTTTAGCCAAATCTGCAATTTTTAAATTTAAGATGCCACTTTGTTGTGTTCCTTCTATATCACCGGGACCGCGTAATTGTAAATCGACTTCGGCAACTTCAAAACCATCATTGGTTCGGCACATGGTTGCCATACGCACTTTAGCATCTTGCGATAATTTAAATGAAGTCAGCAGCATGCAATAACTTTGGTCGGCACCACGACCAACTCTGCCACGTAATTGATGTAATTGTGATAAACCAAAACGTTCGGCATTTTCAATAACCATAACGCTGGCATTGGGTACGTTTACGCCAACTTCAATTACTGTAGTAGCTACCATAATATGTGTTTGACCTTTTACAAAGGCCTGCATTTCAAAATCTTTTTTGGCTGATTCCATTCGGCCGTGCAAAATGCTGATATGATATTCGGGTAAGGGAAATTGCTCAGACAAAGAATCGTAACCTTCCATTAAATTTTTTAAATCCAGTTTTTCAGACTCTTCAATTAAAGGATACACCACATATATCTGTCTGCCTAAAGCAATTTGCTCTTTCATAAAACCATATACCCGCAAACGTTTTGCATCGGTATAATGTATGGTTTGTATAGGTTTACGCCCTGGTGGTAACTCATCAATAACCGACGTATCTAAATCGCCGTACAAGGTCATAGCAAGTGTACGCGGTATAGGCGTTGCACTCATAACCAGTACATGCGGTGGGTTTACATTTTTGTTGTGCAGTTTTGCACGTTGTGCCACACCAAAACGGTGTTGCTCATCTATCACTACAAAACCAAGATTTTTAAATTTTACGGGGTCTTCTAACAAAGCATGTGTGCCAATAATAATTTGCATGGTTCCATCTGCTAAGCTTTGTAAAATTTCTCTTCTCGTTTTAGTTTTTACCGAACCGGTAAGTAAGGCACATGTAATGCCAAGTGGTTTTACTAATTCGCTAATGGTTAAAAAATGCTGCTGTGCTAATATTTCGGTAGGCGCCATTATACAGGCTTGGAAATCATTATCCAGTGCCATTAGCATACACATTAAGGATACTATGGTTTTGCCGCTACCAACATCACCTTGCAATAAACGATTCATTTGTTTACCCGAACGAACATCGTTCCTGATTTCTTTTATTACGCGTTTTTGCGCGTTGGTTAATTCAAAAGGCAAGTGCTCGTTAAAAAAAGTGTTGAAGTAATGTCCTAGTTTTTCAAACACAAAACTTTGTACAGAGTTTTTGCGAAAGTGTTTACTCTTTAATAATTTTAATTGAATGTAAAAAAGTTCTTCAAATTTTAATCGAAGCTCAGCTTTCTTCAATAATTCAGGATTTTCGGGAAAGTGAATTTGCTTACAGGCTAACTCTTTACTAATCAGTTTGTGTTGATTAATTATAGAATCTGATAGCGTTTCTTCAATTTTATGTTGCAGTTGTGGTACTAAAACCTCCTGCAATTTTAAAATGCCTTTACTATCTAAGCCTTTACTTTTTAATTTTTCGGTTGATGGATAAACGGGTTGCAAAACAGCATTTAGTTTAACACTTTCATCGCTTGCCAAATCAACATCAGGATGCGTGATGTTATACTTGCCTCTAAACTCTGACGGCTTGCCAAGCACCACATATTCTATATCGGGTTTAAATTTCCCTTCCAACCATTTAGCCCCCTGAAACCAAACCAATTCTATAACCCCGGTATCATCTTTTAAGTAAGCAACAAAACGTTTGGCAAATTTTTCGCCAAGCAATTCTGTTCGAATGATTTTTCCTTTTAGTTGCACATAAGGCAATTCTTCGGTTACATCTTTTATTTTATAAAATTTGCTGCGGTCAACATATCTGAAAGGATATAAGCTAAGTAAATCGTAATAGGTAAAAATTTGCAATTCCTTTTTCAGCATATCACCGCGTTGCGGGCCAATGCCTTTTAAATACTCTATAGGGGTATCAAGAAAATTGCTCATCTAAAATATTTCTAAAAATAATTAATTTTTTCAGGATGCCCTAAGGATTGAAATAAGTAGGAATGCTCAGAATTAATTTTTCTGATAAGGAACTCTGTTTTGTAATGAGCGACCCAAGGTAACTTCATCTGTATACTCTAACTCATCGCCAACAGGCACACCTCGTGCTAAGGTTGATATAGATACATTAAGCGTTTGCAGTTTTCTAGATAAATAAAAAGCAGTAGTATCGCCTTCGGTAGTAGCGCTTAAAGCAAAAATAATTTCGTTGGTTTCGTTTTCGGTTATACGTTTTAGTAAAGCTTCAATAAATAAATCTGCCGGACCAATGCCATCAATAGGGGAAATTAAACCGCCCAGTACGTGATACACCCCACGATACATGCCTGTATTTTCAATGGCCATTACATCGCGTACATCTTGCACTACGCAAATAATTTTTTTATCGCGTGCGCCGTTTGTGCAAATGCCACAAACCTCGGTATCAGAAACGTTATAGCAATTACTGCAAAATTTAATTTTCGTACGCATGTTTAAAATAGATTGCGCCAGGTTGTGCGAAGAATCTTTTTCGTTACGCAATAAATGCAATACATAACGCAAAGCTGTTTTGCGTCCAACACCGGGCAACCGAGAAAATTCGTTTACGGCACTATCTAAAAGTTTTGAGGGTAATTCCACCACGTAAAAATAAACAATTGTGCAGGTTGTTTCTCATATTTTATTAAACATTTTTATGTGGAGAAAAACTATGCTCGCCGGAAATAGTAAACCCTAAAAGCAGCATCTTAGCTAAACCTATGTCGGCACCCTTTATACTACTTTGTATTGCTTTATATTTTGGCGGCTTGCTGCTAATTGCCTACATAACCAGCAGAAAAAGCGATGCTAACACCTATTTTATTGGTAACAAGGCATCGCCTTGGTATGCGGTAGCTTTCGGTATGTTGAGCGATTCGCTTTCAGGTGTTACTTATATTTCTGTGCCGGGTAATGTAATTAACACGCAATTTTCTTACCTGCAATTGGTGTTAGGTTATTTAGTTGGCTATATTATTATTGCCAAGGTGTTACTGCCACTTTATTATAAAATGAATTTACTTTCTATTTATACTTACCTGGAAACCCGCTTTGGGCGAAACACACAGAAAACAGGATCTTTCTTTTTTATTTTATCGCGCACCCTAGGTGCTGCCGGCAGACTATATTTAGCTGCAGGTGTTATCCAGTTTTTTGTGTTCGACAGGTTTGAAACTGTTCACATTCCGTTTGCGGTAAGTGTATCGGTTATTATAGCCTTAATGCTTTTGTACACATACAAAGGCGGCATCAAAACTTTGGTTTGGACGGATACTTTTCAGTCTTTCTTTTTGATATTGGGTGTGGTGTTATCCATTGCTGCTATTATTTCAAGTACCGATTGGAGTTTTGGTACAGCGGTATCTAAACTATCACATTCAAGTTATTCGCAGGTTTTTTTCTTCGATTGGCATAAATCAACTTTCTTTTTTAAACAGTTTTTAGGTGGTGTTTTTATTGCTGTTACCATGACGGGCCTAGACCAAAATATGATGCAGAAAAATTTAAGCTGTCGTTCATTAAAAGACGCGCAAAAAAATATTTACTGGTTTAGTATTGTATTGGTCATCGTAAACTTTTTCTTTTTGGCCTTAGGTGCATTATTGTTTTTATATCAGCAAGAAAAAAATATTCCGTTACCAATGAATGAAGCGGGAAAAATTTTAACCGACCGTGTGTTTCCTAACCTCGCACTCAATTATTTGGGGGCTTTTGCAGGGCTTGTGTTTATTATTGGGTTAACGGCAGCTACTTTTTCAAGTGCCGATTCAGTACTTACAACTCTTACAACATCCATGTATATTGATATGTTTGAGTTTGATAAAAAGCCGATAGCCGAAAGCAAAAAAACGTTTTACCGCAGGTTTATACATATAGCTTTTGCGGTGCTTTTATGGGCTTGTATTTTAGTGTTTAATGCTATAAACAGTAAGGCTATTATAGATACTATTTTAATTATTGCAGGCTACACCTATGGCCCTTTATTGGGCTTGTTCTCTTTCGGTATAATTTTAAAACGTAAAGTTACCGATAGCATTATACCAGTTATTTGTTTAGCATCGCCTGTACTTACGTATGGGCTAAATATTTGGCTACCTAAGCTTATACAAGACTACCAATCGGGTAACGAAATAATTTTGTTAAATGGTATCATCACTTTTGGTGGTTTATTGTTGTTTTCTAAAGGAAAAGGAAGCCCTATTATTGCTTAAACTGGAGGTGTAAATTAACAAACCACCCAAAACGCCATTGTTCCGTTAGTCATTTTCTTAAATAAAACACGCAAAAAAATGTGGCACAATTAAAAACTAGCCATATATTCGATAAAAATTTATATCACACAATACAAGTAATGAAAAAAACGTTAATAAAAACTACACTAATTGCGCTTACTGCCATGAATGTAAATGCACAAAACCCGGGCATTAAAATTGCCGATATAGATAAAAGTGTTGATCCGCGTGAGGATTTTTATCAATTTGCCAATGGAATCTGGCTTAAAAACACACAAATTCCTGCACAAGAATCCCGTTGGGGTAGCTTTAATGAGTTAGCTGACCGTAACAACGATAATCTTAAAAAAATATTAGAAGAGTGTGCTGCCGATAAAATGGCAAAACCAGGCAGCAACAAACAAAAAATAGGTGATTTTTACCATGTTGGCATGGATACTGTAAAACTTGAAAAAGAAGGTTATGGACCAATTATTCCTCTTTTAACAAGTGTAAGTAAAATCGACAATAAAACAGATTTATTAAAAACCATTGCAGAGTTGCATAGTAAAGGCCTTAGTGGTTTATTTACCTTTGCCATAGATGCCGATGAAAAAAGCAGTAATGATAATGCAGTTTATTTTGCCCAAATACGTTTAGGCTTACCTGATAAAATGTACTATACTGACGCTAAGTACGAAAGCATACGTGCTGCTTACAAAAAACATATCGAAAATATGTTTTCGTTATTGGGTGATAAAGCCGATGTAGCAGTAAAAAGTTCTGAAACAATTTTTAGTATTGAAAGTCAATTAGCAGATGGTTCTATGGGACGTATAGAGTTACGCGACCCTGATAAACAATACAATAAATCTACCAAAGTTGATTTTTTTAAAAAACAAACCAATATAGATTTTAATACATATCTCACTGCTGCTGCGGTTACAGCTCCATTTACAGATGTCATAGTACGACAACCTCTTTATTTTGATAAACTAAACCAAATGCTAAATAGTGTTTCTATTGCTGATTGGAAAACATATTTACGTTGGTGTGTTGTGCATCAAACAGCTTCTTTTATGAGTGCTACTTTTGTAAAAGAGAATTTTTCGTTTTATGGCACTACTTTGCAGGGAGCTAAAGAAATGAAACCGCGTTGGAAACGTGTATCGGCTACTATTGATGGAAGCATTGGCGAAGCCTTAGGACAAATATTTGTAGATAAATATTTTGACGCTGAGTCAAAAAAGAAAGTAAACGAAATGGTTGATAATCTTTTTACCTCATTTAAAGAACGTATAAAAACACGCGTGTGGATGAGTGATATAACCAAGCAAAAAGCCTTGGAAAAACTAGCTAAAATTATTCGCAAACTAGGTTATCCTGATAAATGGAAAGACTATACTACTTTAGAAATTAAAAACGACTCATACGTGGCTAACGTTCTGCGTTCTAACCATTACGAATACAAACGCATGATTGATAAAATTGGCAAACCGGTTGATAAAACAGAGTGGGGTATGTCGCCTCCAACTGTAAACGCATACTATAACCCAAGTTATAATGAAATTGTTTTTCCGGCAGGCATTATGCAGCCTCCTTTCTTTAATGCTAAGGCAGATGATGCTGCAAACTATGGCGTAATGGGTGCTGTTATTGGGCATGAGCTTACGCATGGTTTTGATGACCAGGGTGCAAAGTATGATGCCGATGGAAATCTTAAAAACTGGTGGACAGATGAAGATATGAAAAATTTTGAAAGCCGTACAGGCCTTATTCGCAATCAGTTTGATGCTTTTGTGGCTATTGATACTTTGCATGTAAACGGGCAACTTACTTTAGGCGAAAATATTGCCGATTTAGGTGGTTTAACCATGAGTTACTATGCATATAAACTTTCTTTAAAAGGAGCTAAATCTTCAGTAATGGATGGTTTTACTGGCGAACAACGTTTCTTTATTGCTTGGGCGCAAGGTTGGAAAACCTTATCACGTCCTGAGGCTTTAAAGCAAATGATTGCCACAAATCCCCATAGTCCAGGTAATTTTAGGGTACTTGGCCCATTGTCTAATATGAAAGAGTTTTATGAGGCTTTTAATGTAAAAGAAACAAATAAGATGTACCGCCCTGCCGATAAACGTGCAGAAATCTGGTAGGTTTTTCACAAGAAATAACAAAAACAGATTAATAAATAACATATATTTGCTATAACAATTAAAAAAACTAAAATGAAAAAAATCTTTTTAACCTTAGCGTTAGCTTCTTTTGTAGGAGCAACTTCTATGTCGGCTTCAACTTTTGGCGATGACAAAAAAGGCGATGACAAAAACAAAAAATCTTGCAGTAAAGAATGCAAAAAAGATGGTAAATCTTGTTGCAAAGACAAAAAAGCAACAGACACAAAATCTACTGAAGAGAAAAAATAATTTTCTTACAGATTATAAAAAGCCCGCATCTGAAAAGATAGCGGGCTTTTTTGTTTTAAGGATTTGCCTAAAGCAGCCAAAACCCATTTAATAAAGGGAAAAGTTTAGTTTTAAACAGTTAAGCCAAGCGTTTTTTTGCGTTGTAAATTTATACTATGGCAGATGCGGCAGATGATAAATATTTAAAAGGGAGAGGTGCACAGATAAACACGCATAACCGTTTTGAAAAACATACGGTAGGTGCTTTTTATATTGAAGGCATTGATGAAGAAGCAGGGCTTGGCGGAAGAACTCAATATATACCGACCTATCCAAAAACATTTATAAATAAAGTAGATAGCCCTGATATTGGTAGGGCTTACTCAATGAATCCTTATCAGGGATGTGAGCATGGTTGCTTATACTGTTATGCGCGTACAACGCATGAATATTGGGGCTATAGTGCAGGACTGGATTTCGAACAGAAAATATTAGTTAAGCAAAACATTACCGAAGCTTTAGAAAAACAGTTTTCGAAAAAAGGTTGGGAACCTTTGCCCATTATGCTGTCCGGTAACACAGATTGCTATCAGCCTATCGAAAAAAAATTAAAACTAACCCGTGGTGTTTTGGAAACTGTACTTAAATACAGGCACCCTGTAAGTTTGATAACCAAAAATAGTTTAATTACACGTGATATAGATTTATTGCAAGAACTTGCTAAACATAACTTGGTGCATGTAATGATAACTATAACATCTACCGATGAAAAAGTACGTTTGCAACTTGAACCACGAACTACCACTTACAAACAACGATTTAAAGCAGTGGAAGCATTAAGTAAAGCTGGTATACCGGTTGGTGTAATGGTGGCACCTATTATACCGGGCATAACATCGCACGATATACCTAATGTAATTAAAATGGCTGCCGAACATGGCGCTAAACGTGCCGGATATACCATTGTGCGCTTAAATGGAGCTATTGCTAATGTGTTTAAGGATTGGTTAGAGAAAAATTATCCAGATAGGGCGCAAAAAGTTTGGAACCAAATTAGTGATTGTCATGGTGGACAGGTAAACGATTCTCGCTACGGTACACGCATGAGTGGAGAAGGAAACATAGCAGAAAGTATAAAGAAACTGTTTCAGATTTCAGTTAAAAAATTTATGGGGGAAAATGATTGGTTACGACTTAATACAACCGCTTTTTTAAACAAACACAATGCACAAACAAGTTTATTTGATGATGTGGTTTAATTTTTTTGTAGCGCTCGGGCAATAAATTAGTTTATTAAATTCTTTATTAAAACAGTAAATTAGCGCATATTTTTTCGTGCGTATAGCTTTACTTACAGATGGAATTTGGCCTTACCGAATTGGCGGAATGCAAAAACATTCTTACTATTTGGTAAAATACTTTGCGCAGCAAGGGGTGCATGTCGATTTGTATCATATGAATGATAGCAAGTATGACATAAATGAATTGGAATTTTTTACAGAAGAAGAAAAGAAATTCATCACTCCATTTGTATTTACATTTCCGAATAAAGGTAGATGGCCTTGGCACTATTTGCAGGAATCTTATTTGCATTCTAAAATGATGTTTGAGTGTTTTGTAAAGCAAACCCCGGTCGATTTTATTTATAGTAAGGGTTATACAGGTTGGTATTTTATTAAACAGAAACAAAAAGGGGAAAAGCTTCCGCCTATTGGATTGAGGTTACATGGCTACGAAATTTTTCAGCGGGGTAGTGGGGCAATAAATTTGTATAGAAAATATTTGTATCTGCCTTTAATGAGGTACTTGAATAATAAGGCAGATTATGTTTATTCGTATGGTGGCGGAATAAGTGATATTATTAAAACTAATTTGCCACAAACAATTAATAAAATAATTGAAACCCCGGCAGCTATAGAATCTTCTTGGATTTTTGAAAACAACATTGTAATAAACAAACCTATACGTTTTGCTTTTTTAGGAAGATATGAAATTAGAAAAGGTGTTAAGGAGTTAAGTACTGCTCTTCAAAACCTTAGTGGTAAATATAATTTCGAATTTCATTTTATAGGCCCGATACCTGAGGAGTTTAAAATTAATTCGCCTCAAATAAAATATCATGGAACGATTAGCGATGCCGAAAAAATAAAAACCATTTTACGAGCAACGGATGTATTTGTTTTACCATCCCATGCAGAAGGAATGCCTAATGTAATATTAGAAGCCATGGCAAGTGGTTGCGCTATATTAGCCACCGATGTAGGGGCCGTAAATGTTATGGTTGATTCCTCAAATGGGTGGTTGATTCCACCGATAAATTCGACTGTTATCGAACAAAAGATAATAGAGATTATAGAAACAAATTCAAACATAATTGAAAATAAAAAAGCAATGTCTGTAAAAAAGGTAAAAGAAAACTTTATGTGGAATCAGGTTATTTTAAAAGAGATAAGCTATATTAGAGGAGTAATTGCAGATTAAAGATATCTTTAGTTAAAATGAAAAAAGAAACCTTTGTTGATTTTCTAATATTTACTTCTATTTTTATAAGTACAATTACTTTTTTTACCACCCCTTTTGAAGGTTATTTACATTATTTAATTTTTTTATTACTCTTTCCTTTTTTTATCCAGCGATATGGATTGCCAAAAGTTCCTTTTCAAATTATCCTGCTTCCGTTTTTTGTGGGGGTTTTTCAGGTGATGATGGGAAATAATGAATGGTTTTTGTTTTTAAAAATTTTTTCAGGAGTTCTTTTAAGTACTATATTTTATTATTACGTAGTCCAGTATTATGATATTGATGTTGAAAAAATGTTTAGTTTATATTTAAAATGGGCTTATTGGTCGGCTATTATTGGCATTATTCAATATATATCTTTTAAAATTCATTTTAAACCCGGATATGATTATGGGTGGATATTTAATAAATGGAGTGCTGTTGCAGGAGAAGGCGCTTTAATAAGAATCAATTCGATATATATGGAACCAGCTCAGTTAGGAATTATGTTAGGCCCAGCAGCTTTTGTAGCTATTTTAAATATTTTCCGTAAGCAAAACTTTGAATATAAAAACTATCAAAACTATATTATTCTTATTGCTATTTATTTAAGCAAATCATCTACAGGGTATATAGGTTTATTTTTTGTTATTTTAATTATCGGTCTTAATTTAGGTTATATATCTTATCTAGCTTTGTTTTTAGTGGTAGGTGTTTTAGCTGGTATTGGTTTATATAATACTGTTGATGAAGTAAAATCAAGGGTAGATGCAGCTACGGCCTTATGGGTACACCAAAATTATAAGATAGAAAATTTAAACACATCCAGTTTTGTGCAATATAACAACGCTCATGTGGCTTTTGAAAACTTTAAAGAACATCCACTATTTGGTACAGGAATGGGGTCTCATCTTGTAGCATATGAAAAATATTCTTATACAAGAACTGGTGAAATTAGCTTTAAAGGAACGGATCTTAATAGTACAGATGCTAACAGCCTCTTTCTTCGTTTGGTATCAGAAACCGGCTTAATGGGGGTATTATTTTTTATGGTCATCATTTTAAATTGTTTTGTGGGAAATTCGGGAGCAGACGATACCCATTGGATAGTCTCGGGGGCTCTTTTGGTTCTAATTCTGCTTTGTTTATTACGGCAAGGAAATTACTTTTTAAATGGTTTTCCTTTTTTTCTTTGGCTTTACTATTACAATAAAATAGAATATAATAATAAAAGTTTCATAAAAAAAGATGCAAGCTAGAAGATATGTGAGGTTGAAATACCAAATGCTTTAGTATTAAATATATTATCTACTTTTGGATAAATTTAAATAACTCATGTTACAAAAAAGCAATTATAAACATTCATTAAAGGCTCTTTCTGTTTATTTTTTGTTAAGCTATGCTTTTTTATATTTCGCCTACAAATATTTTGCTCCGGATATAGCATGCGTTGATTTTTTTAATTATTATCCTTTGTATAAAGACTTTGACGTACAAAGCGTAGGATCTCCTTTTAATACAAGATTGTTAAATCCACTTTTTGTATTCGTGTTTAATAAACTGGGCATTTATTACAATACATATACTTCGTTCCAAAATCCTGACATTAATCAATCAGTTTTTTTTAATGCACTATTGGTAAGTTATTTGGCTGTTGTTTTTACTGCTTTGGTAATTTATTTAACATGTTATAACTACTTTAAAAATAAATTATTCAGTTTTTTTGTGGGGTTATTTTATTTAATGGGAGGTGGAACATTGGTGTTTTGTATTAACCCGGCTACTGATGCCTTCTCAGTATTATTGCTTGCCTTAATCTTTAAATCATATACTGAAAAAAGCAAATGGATTTATCTCTTATTATTGCTTGCTGTTTTTCAACGTGAGTATATTTTTATGGTTATAAGTTTGATTGCTATAATTGATTTTTGGTTTGATAGAAAAAATTTAAAAAACTATTTAAGTGTAGTTCTTGCTGCAGTTATCTGTTTTGGAATATATATGATTTTAAGAAGTACAATTCTATACACCCCCGCTCATCCTGAACAATTAGAGTATAGCCAATATATATCAAGGTTATTGTTTCCAAAAATAAATTTTTCTGAATATATAAGGCAAGGTTTGTTTACACAAAATATTTTATTTACTTACTTATTTGTAATAATGTATAAGCTGGCTAAAAAGCAAACTGTTGTCAAAAAAAATATTTCGATAATTGGCATGCTTATTCTACAAATAAACTTTATATGCCTAATTGCTTTACTGGGTAATAATATTGGACGAATTTTTTATATGACTACTCCAATTATATTATATTATTTGGCTATCGAAGTGTATCCTATCTATAGCAAGTATCAATTTAACCAAGGCAATACTAGTTTAGCGTCGAAAAATGAATCTTAAATTATTTTAGATAGCTTTTATGGGAATAATTAGATTTTTATTGGCAATATCGGTGGTTATACATCATTGCGGCCCACTTTTTGGAATTTATCATCTTATCGGCGGGCAAATAGCTGTGCAATCATTTTTCATTATATCGGGGTTTTATATGTCATTAATATTAAATGAAAAATATATTGGGGTAAATAATTCATATAAATTATTTATAACCAATAGATTAATTAAATTATATCCTATTTATTGGACAGTTCTCTTAGGAACATTATTAGCTTGTTTTGCAAAATATATAGTGACACATGGGCATGATATGGCAATTATAAGCACTTATTTTTCTGTAAAATTTAATTTTTTTTCTTTTGCTTATTTAATATTAACTAATTTATTAATATTTGGTCAAGATGTTGTTATGTTTTTAGGCATAACACCCGAAAACGGAAACCTGTTTTTTACTACTAATTTCCGCGAAACAAACCCATTTTTGCTTTTCTTTCTTTTTATACCTCAGGCATGGTCTTTAGGTTGCGAACTTGTTTTTTATGTAATAGCACCTTTTATTTTAAGAAACGGAATTAAAATTGTTTTGGCTATTATATTAATTTCTTTTGGTCTCAGGCTTTTTATTTACGATTATTTAGGTTTAAAAATAGACCCCTGGACGTTTCGTTTTTTTCCGACCGAGATTATGTTTTTCCTTTTAGGATACATCTCCTATCGAATATATTTAGTAGTGCAGAAAAGGAATATTTCTCTTTTTTTAAATATGCTAGCCTTAACGGTTATATTGCTTTTTATATTTCTATATTATTTTATGCCCCTAACTGATATTGCTTATTCCCCTTTCCCATTTAAATTAATTATCTACTATATCTGCTTTGTTATTTCTGTTCCTGTTCTGTTTAATTTTTTTAAGAAAAATAAATGGGATAATAAAATTGGAGAATTATCATATCCTATTTATATCTCTCATTATTTAATTATTATGATATCCTCAGGCTTACCTTATAGTATTCTTAAGTCAAGTTGGTGTATAGTGTTAATTACAATTTTGCTTTCTTATGTTTTAAATAAACTAATTGCTTCGCCAATTGAAAAGTATAGACAAACAAGATTAAAAACAACTAATACTAATTAAGAATATATACAGTCATTGAAAATTTATGAAGGCATGCAACAATGAATTTAATTAAACAAAATATTGTATTTCTATATACCGAGATTGCTCCTTATTTTTTGGCATGTTGTAATAAATTAATTGGAAGCTACAATGTAAATATCCATGTAATCCGATATCCGGTTAATAATGAAGCTCCTTTTTTGTTTAATGAAGCGGATAATAATATTGTTTTATATAATCGCAAACATTATTCTAAAGATGAATTATTAAAATTGGTGAAAAACATCAATCCCACTAAAATTATTTGTAGCGGATGGGTAGACAAAGATTATTTACGTATTTGTAAAAGGTACAGTAAAAAAGTTCCAACCGTACTTACTTTAGACACGCATTGGAAAGGGAGCTTTAAGCAATATATTGCGAGTTTTTTAAGTCCATTTGTATTGAAAAATAAATTCTCTCACGCGTGGGTTCCGGGTGCTATACAAAGAAAATATGCAAAAAAATTAGGGTTTAAAGACACTGAAATCACTTTAGGTTTTTACAGTTGTGATGTTGATTATTTTTCGTCTATAAGAGATAAAATTGTAGCTCAGAAAAAACAAAACTTTCCTAAGCGATTTATTTTTGTAGGGCGATATTATGATTTTAAAGGCGTAGATAAGCTTTGGCAAGCTTTTATAGAATTGCAAAACGAAAACCCAAACGAGTGGGAGTTGTGGTGCTTGGGTACAGGTAGTTTGCCGCCAGTACAACATCCTAAAATAAAGCATTGTGGTTTTGTTCAACCCGAAAATTTTTTAGAATACGCTCAACAAACAGGTGTTTTTATTATGCCTTCTTTGTTTGAACCTTGGGGGGTAGTGTTGCACGAATTTGCCACCATGGGCTTTCCTTTGTTAGTATCTGATAGGGTAGGAGCAGCCGAGGCTTTTTTACAAGATACTAAAAATGGATTTATTTTTAAAACAGATGATGTAAATTCTTTAAAAGAAAAGTTGAAAGAGATGATGCAATTGCCAACAGAACAGTTAAATTTGATGGGAGAATATAGTTATCAATTGGCACAAAATATAACACCAAAAATGTGGGCAGATAACTTAATGAAATTTATATGATTAAAATTTTAGTAACTGGTGGCGCCGGAAATATTGGCAGCGCTTTGGTTGAAAAACTATTTCATAACAAAGAAAATTTTGTGGTAGTAGTTGATAATCTTTCTACCGGGTCTATAGATAAACTACCTGAGCAGCATTCGCATGCTTATACATTTATAAAGGGCGATGTAAATAATTACAGAGATATTTCTGAAATTATGCTTACTTATAAGTTTGATTATGTGTTTCACTTAGCAGCTGTTGTTGGTGTGCAGCGCACCCAAGAAAACCCGATTAGTGTATTAAACGATATTGATGGAATAAAAAATATTTTAAACCTATCTAAAAACACATCGGTAAAACGTGTGTTTTTCTCATCTTCTTCCGAAGTATATGGAGAGCCTGTTTCACTTCCTCAACATGAACACACTACGCCGCTTAACTCGCGGGTGCCATACGCAGTTGTAAAAAACGTTGGTGAAAGTTTTTGCAAAAGCTATCAGCAAGAATATAATTTAGATTACACCATTTTTAGATTTTTTAATACATACGGGCCTAGTCAGAGTACCGATTTTGTGCTGCCGCGTTTTATATCGGCAGCCTTAAAAAATCAGGATATATCTATTTATGGAGATGGGTTGCAAACACGTACTTTTACATATATCGATGATAATATTGATACTTGTTTAGCTTGTCTTTATAAAAACGAAATTGTAAATGATGTAATTAATATTGGCAACGATAAAATAATTACTGTGATAGATTTAGCTAAAAGTATTATAAATATTACAAAATCAAATTCAAAAATCGTACACCTTCCACCACTTAAAGATGGTGATATGACCCGTCGTCAGCCCGATAATAAAAAAATGTTGCAATTATTAAATCGTAATTTAATATCCTTAGAAGAGGGAATTAAATTGATGTTAAACGACAAACACTTTTTAACTTCCATTGGTGTATAATGTGTGGCATTGCCGGAATAGTTTCTTCTAAAGTAACAAAAGATAAGGCAATTGTTGCGTTGCAACGAATGAATAATGCCATAGCTCATCGTGGGCCTGATGCTGAAGGAATTTGGGATGATAACTTTGCGTATTTTGGTCATCGTAGATTATCTATTATTGATTTATCGGATAGCGGAACACAACCTTTACATTCTTACGATAATCGTTATGTAATAATTTATAATGGCGAGTTATATAATTACAAAGAACTTAGGCTGCAATTACAACGTGCTATACAAGGCACACAAGAACAACCGTATTTTTTTAAAACACAAACCGATACCGAGGTTGTTTTAGCTGCCTATATGCGTTGGGGTGCAGATTGCCTGCAACATTTTAATGGCATGTTTGCATTTGCTATTTACGATAAACAAGAAAAAAATATTTTTATCGCCCGAGATAGAATGGGTATAAAACCATTATACTATTCTTATCAAAACAACACATTGATTTTTGCTTCTGAGCTAAGAGCTGTTTTACAATCAAATTTGATAGAAAAGAAAATCAATCAGGATGCCTTGGTAGATTATTTACAATATCAAACCGTACACGCGCCAAACACCATTATAAACGAAGTGAAAATGTTGCTGCCGGGGCATTATCTTACGATAGAAAATAATGAAGTAAAAACATGTGCTTATTGGCAGTTAGAAAAAAATGTAAATTATGCAAGCATTGGGAAATCGTATGAAGATATTTGTAAAGATATACGTACACTTTTTTACGAGGCGGTAGAGCGTCGTTTGGTTGCTGATGTTCCTTTTGGAGCTTTTTTGTCAGGGGGAATAGACTCTAGTGCTATAGTTGGTGCCATGTCTAAAATATCATCGCAACAGGTAAAAACTTTTTCAGTAGTGTTTAATGAAAGTGAATTTTCCGAATCGCATTATGCGCGCATAGTATCAGAAAAATTTAGGACAGACCATCACGAAATAAAATTAAACCCACAAGATTTTTTGCAACAGTTGCCCGAGGCTCTCAATGCAATGGATCACCCAAGTGGTGATGGACCTAACACCTATATTGTATCTAAAGCTACTAAAAATGCAGGAATTACGATGGCTTTGTCGGGTTTAGGAAGTGATGAAATTTTTTGCGGCTACGATATTTTTAAACGTAGTTATAAATTAGAGCAGCAATGGTGGCTTAATTTTGTTCCTAGATTATTAAGAGTTTCGGGTGCGGCAGCTTTAACATCTTTCAATAAAAATATAGCTGTACAAAAATTAGCACAAATACTTTCTAAACCGCAGGTTAATTTTAATTACGCCTATCCTTTATCGAGACAGGTGTTGTTGGATAAACAAGTTAAACAGCTTTTGCAACGAAATGATTTACCCATGAATTCGGTTTATCGTTTTTTACGTTTACTTGAATTTGATGATAAAAACCATCGTTTAAGTAAATATTCTATTGCCGAAATTTCTACCTACATGCAAAATGTTTTATTACGCGATACTGACCAAATGAGTATGGCATCTGCGCTTGAAGTACGTGTGCCGTTTTTAGATTATAAATTGGTAGAGTACGTTCTAGGAGTTTCTGATAAACATAAATATCCTCATACACCTAAAAAATTATTGACAGATTCTTTACAGGATTTATTGCCTGCTGAAATAATAAATCGTAAAAAAATGGGCTTTGTTTTGCCTTGGCAACTTTGGATGAAAAACGAATTAAAACAATTTTGCGAAGAAAATTTAGCTGAGTTAGAGAGCATTGGTTTTAACCAACATGCTGTAAATAATTTATGGAAAACCTTTTTAAAAGGAGATGCGCAAATTACTTGGAGCCGTGTTTGGCCTTTGGTTACATTGGGTAATTGGCAAAAAAATATAAGATAATCGCCTGTTTCAACCGTATTGTCTAAAACTGGAGTTTTTTTAACACCCGGAACTTGTTTTTTCATGTTTATTAATATAGGTTTGGAATTCTCAAACCAAACGCAACCACTCATGATTAAAAAAATACTTTTATTGCTTGTCTTTTTTATGACAAGCATTTTTGTTCAAGCACAAATTACTTCTATCGAATACCCTTCAGGTTACCTAAGTGAGGAAAAAATCATACAAATACTTGAAACATCAAGAAAGAGTGGTACGCCGGCTTGGGAGTTACAGCAGCAAAATGAAATGCTTCACGCATTATTAAAGAAACAAACTCAGGATATCGCAAACGGAACCGCCAATAATTCTTACGGACAAAAAATAATTCAAACTCCACCACAAGTAATGCAAGCATGTACAAACCCCGGGTTTGAAGATGGAACAGTAACTGGTTGGGTGTTAAATCAAGGAACTAATAATTCGGTTGCAGGTGCAAATTTACCTTGCCCTACTTGTATCACTACCGGTGGTAGTGGTGGTGTTTATCAGGTAACAACAATAGGTGCTGCTTCCACGGTAAATTCGAACGCAGGAAATAATGTGGGTGGTGATGTAAGTACCACGTGTGATTGTTCTCCTACTGATTGTTCAGCACAACCTTATAATGCAGCTGGAACAGACCGCTTTGGAGGTTTTTCTGTTGTAGCACCTGCTCCATTAGGAGGAACACATTCTTTAATGCTAAATAATTCTAATTGTGGTTATTTAATGCAGCAAGCTGTTCAATCTTTTGTGGTAAGCGCTGCAAACGTTTCATTTACTTTCCAATATGCGGTAGTTTTACAAGACGGTGGACATCCTGCAAACGCAGCACCATATTTTGACGTAAGAGTAACTGATGTAGCTACTGGCACGCTTGTTCCTTGTGCTCAATATTCTGCTTCTGCTACAGGCGCAACTTCAGGGAATTTGAATGGTTGGACAGCTTCTGCTGTTGATGGTACTGTATTCTACAAGCCTTGGAGCACTGTATCGCTGAATTTATCATCTATGATAGGTAGAACAGTTTCTATAGCATTTACAGTTAGTGATTGTAATGCATCAGGGCATTTTGGTTATGCTTATATAGATGCTAGTTGCAATCCTTTACAAATAACAAGATTGATTCCTTTATGTCCAGGGCAAAATGCTGTTCTATCAGGACCGCCTGGTATGGCATCTTATTCCTGGCAACCCGGGGGGGCTACTACACAAAATATAACGACATCTACTCCCGGTAACTATACGCTCACTACAACATTGGCAACCGGGTGTCCTTCTCCTGCCTTATTTTATAATTTAACACAAGACCCAGATCCCGTCCCGAATTTTTCAACCAGTAATCCCCCCTGTTCGGGCAGTGTAACATTTACGGATGGTTCTACAGTTGCAGCTCCAGATACAATTACCAATTGGGTTTGGAACTGGGGTGATGGCAGCCCCTCTGTGAATGCAACTAGCGCAGCAAATCAAAATCATGCTTATACTACTCCGGGTAATTATACAGTAACTTTAACTGATACAACTAACAACAAATGTGCGGCTACTTATACTTTTGTAGTTAGTGCAGGTGGCGGTGGACCTAATCCTTCTTTTAGCTCTAATTCTCCGGTTACTGCGCCGCAATGTTTGGTTGGTAATAATGTTGTATTTACTAACTCATCAACTACCACTGGTAGTGTAACTATTAATGGTTATGATTGGGATTTTGGAGATGGAACTACGGGAACATCTACTATTGGTGCACCTAATACATCACATAGCTATACTGCCAGTGGCACTTATGTAGTTACACTTACAGTTAATGTCACCGGATGTAATTCAACCATTACACAAACAGTTGTTATCAGTCCTATGCCAACGGCAACTATTAGTGCTCCACCGGTTTGTTTGGGAGGAGCTACTGTGTTTACAAGTACTGTAACTAATGGCGCTACTTATATATGGGATTATGGAGATGGAGGAGCTGCCGCCGCTGGTTCTGCAACACCCACTCATACTTACGCCACAGCAAATACTTTTGCGGTTACTATGACTGTTACATCTGCAGCTCCTTCAAGTTGTACGGTAACTGCAACAACAAATGTTATTGTTAGTCCACTACCAACAGCTGCATTTACAGTTGCTCCTGTTTGTCTAGGCGCACCGTCTGTTTTTGATGCTACGGCTTCTACGCCGGCAGTAGGTGGCACTTACAATTGGAGTTTTGGCGGCGCAGCACCTAACACAGATGTTGTAACAGTGCAAACAGATAATCACACTTATCCGGCAGCAGGTACATTCCCGGTAACATTACTTGTTACAGTAGGTACTTGTTCAGCTACAGCCACCGGTAATGCAGTTGTAAACCCTAATGCTACGGCCGCTATAAGCACTACCCCTGTTTGTTTAGGCGCTGCTACAGTATTTACCAGTACAATAACTAATGGAGCTGGAAATACATGGAATTTTGGAGATGGGCCAGCCGCTCCTGGACCGGCTAACCCAACGCATACATATGGTACAGCCGGCACATTTCCGGTAACCGTAACAGTAACTGCAACGGGAGGATGTGTAGCAACAGCCACTACAAATGCAGTGGTAAACCCGGTACCTACTGCAGCATTTAACGTAGCACAGGTTTGTTTGGGTACAGGCTCTGTGTTTAATAATACATCAACATCAGATTCGGCTTGTGCTTGGAACTTTGGT
>JABDCR010000014.1:0-11108 GCA_013288015.1 Bacteroidota bacterium
TGAAAACGACCCTTATATGGGACGTACGGAGGAATTTTTACATGTTATGGTAATTAACAAGTTACCTACCGATTTCCCGAAATATGAAAAAAATATGGGTTTAAGATACTACAATAACCTTGTAGATAATTATTTTGAACAGCATTTGGATTTACTTCAAGAGCGATATAAGCAGAAAATATTGCAAAGTAAACAACACTAAATTTTCAAATAAACACTTTTAATTAAATTTTATAGAATGAAGAAAATAAATATTTTATTGTTTTTTATTGCAACTGCCTTATTTTTTAATACGGTTAAAATATATGCTCAAGGAAACACTTGTGCTACCGCTACGCCCTTTTGTACTGCAGTAGGAACTCCATTTTCTTATCCAAATGATGCTAGTGGAAGTACTGGACAAGCTGGCCCTAGTTATGGTTGTTTATGTACAGAGCCTAACCCGGGTTGGTTTTATATAAAATCGCTTAGTGCCGGAACTATGTCCTTTAATATTAGTCAATCAAATGGAGATGTTGATTTTGTGGCATGGGGACCTTTTACAGCCGCTAATTTTGGTACTGCCTGTAGTAATTTGAATGGGGCTTGTCAAGGTGGTTGTGGTACAACAGTTAACCCTCCTTGTAGTGGAGGCATTGCCGATTGTAGTTATAGTATTAATGCTACAGAAAATATGACATTAAATGCTACGGCAGCCGGGCAATATTATTTAGTAATGATTACGAATTATCAGGGTAGTGCTGGTACAATAACGCTGACAGAAACAAGTGGGCCTTCTTCAGATTGTTCAATTTCCTGTCCTGTTTTAAGTGTAGTAGGCAGCCAAGCTGTTTGTTCAGGTGCTGCTGTTAGTGCAACTACTTTTTCAACTTCATTAGCTCCTACTACTCTTACTTGGACGAATAGCAACACAAATATTGGTTTGGCTGCAAGTGGTTCGGGTAATATAGCGGCATATACAGCCCCTGTGGTGGCCACTCAGCAGGTGGGGGTTATTACGGTAACTGCAACTAAAGCCGGGTGTACAAATAGTGTACAAACATTTACAATTACAATCAATCCAAAGCCAACAGTAAGTTCAGCACCTGGCGCACAGGCCGTTTGTAGCGGTGCAGCAGTATCAGCTGAAGCTTTTACCTCAACACCTGCAGGAGGAACTTTTGCATGGACGAACAGCAATACGAATATAGGCATAGCAGCGGCTGGTGCCGGTAACATAGCCGGTTATGTAGCTCCTGTAGTAGCCACCCAGCAAGTGGGAACTATTTCAGTTACTCCAACCCTAAATGGTTGCGCGGGTACAGCCGGTACCTTTAACATTACCATTAATCCAAAACCAACAGTAAGTTCAGCACCTGGCGCACAGGCCGTTTGTAGCGGTGCAGCAGTATCAGCTGAAGCTTTTACCTCAACACCTGCAGGAGGAACTTTTGCATGGACGAACAGCAATACGAATATAGGCATAGCAGCGGCTGGTGCCGGTAACATAGCCGGTTATGTAGCTCCTGTAGTAGCCACCCAGCAAGTGGGCACTATTTCAGTTACTCCAACCCTAAATGGTTGCGCGGGTACAGCCGGTACCTTTAACATTACCATTAATCCAAAACCAACAGTAAGTTCAGCCCCAGGTGCACAGGCTGTTTGTAGCGGTGCAGCCGTAGCAGCCGAGGCTTTTACCTCAACACCTGCAGGAGGAACTTTTGCATGGACGAACAGCAATACGAATATAGGCATAGCAGCGGCTGGTGCCGGTAACATAGCCGGTTATGTAGCTCCTGTAGTAGCCACCCAGCAAGTGGGCACTATTTCAGTTACTCCAACCCTAAATGGTTGCGCTGGTACAGCAGGAACATTTAATATTACAATCAATCCAAAACCAACCGTAAGTTCAGCACCCGGTGCACAGGCTGTTTGTAGTGGTGCAGCAGTATCAGCCGAGGCCTTTACCTCAACACCTGCAGGCGGCACTTTTGCATGGACAAATAGTAACACCAATATCGGTATAGCAGCGGCTGGCGCCGGTAACATAGCCGGTTATACAGCTCCTGTGGTAGCTACTCAGCAAGTGGGCACTATTTCAGTTACTCCGACTTTAAATGGTTGTGCGGGTACCCCCGGCACATTTAATATTACGATTAATCCGATTCCAACAGTAAGTTCAGCCCCTGGAGCACAGGCTGTTTGTAGTGGTGCAGCTGTAGTAGCAGAGGCTTTTACCTCAACACCGGCAGGTGGTACTTTTACTTGGACGAACAGCAATACAAATATAGGTATAGCAGCGGCTGGTGCCGGTAACATAGCCGGTTATACAGCTCCTGTGGTAGCTACTCAGCAAGTGGGCACCATTTCAGTTACTCCGACTTTAAATGGTTGCGCCGGTACAGCAGGAACATTTAATATTACAATCAATCCAAAACCAACCGTAAGTTCTGCACCTGGCGCACAAGCGGTATGTAGCGGTGCAGCAGTATCAGCCGAGGCCTTTACCTCAACACCTGCAGGCGGCACTTTTGCCTGGACAAATAGTAACACCAATATCGGTATAGCAGCGGCTGGCGCCGGTAACATAGCCGGTTATACAGCTCCTGTGGTAGCCACTCAGCAAGTAGGCACTATTTCAGTTACTCCGACTTTAAATGGTTGCGCTGGTACAGCAGGAACATTTAATATTACAATCAATCCAAAACCAACCGTAAGTTCAGCACCCGGTGCACAGGCTGTTTGTAGTGGTGCAGCAGTATCAGCCGAGGCCTTTACCTCAACACCTGCAGGCGGCACTTTTGCATGGACAAATAGTAACACCAATATCGGTATAGCAGCGGCTGGCGCCGGTAACATAGCCGGTTATACAGCTCCTGTGGTAGCTACTCAGCAAGTGGGCACTATTTCAGTTACTCCGACTTTAAATGGTTGTGCGGGTACCCCCGGCACATTTAATATTACGATTAATCCGATTCCAACAGTAAGTTCAGCCCCTGGAGCACAGGCTGTTTGTAGTGGTGCAGCAGTATCAGCCGAGGCCTTTACCTCAACACCGGCAGGTGGTACTTTTGCCTGGACAAATAGTAACACCAATATCGGTATAGCAGCGGCTGGCGCCGGTAACATAGCCGGTTATACAGCTCCTGTAGTAGCCACTCAGCAAGTGGGCACTATTTCAGTAACACCAACCCTAAATGGTTGCACCGGTACCCCTGGTTCATTTAATATTACCATAAACCCACAACCTACTTTTAGCTTAACCGGAAATGCTTATACAATTTGTAACGGAGGTTCTCAAACTTTTACAGTAAGCGGTGCGAGTACTTATACATGGACTCCAGTAGCTACTTTAACCGGAGCAAATACAGCTAACCCGACGGCAAGTCCTACAACTACAACTGTTTACAGTGTTACCGGAACCAGTGCACTTGGTTGTGGTAATTTAACTCCGGCAACGGTTACGGTTAACGTAACAGCAGTTCCAAGTATGGTTTTAAAGGCAAATTCTTACACCATTTGTAACGGAGGTTCACAAACATTTACTGTTAGTGGCGTAAGTACTTATACATGGTCTCCGGCAGCTACTTTAAATAATGCTAATATAGCAAACCCAACAGCTAATCCAACAACAACAACTGTCTATACAGTAAATGGAACAGCAAGTGGTTGCGCACAAAGCGCACCTTTAACACTTACGCTAACAGTTAATCCACTACCAACCTATACGCTTGCTTCAAACTCATATACTATTTGTAATGGAAGTTCGCAAACATTTACAGTTAGTGGAGCAAGCACTTATACCTGGACTCCGGCAGCTACATTAGTAGGAGCAAATACAGCTAATCCAACAGCCAGTCCAACAACAACTACAGTTTATAGTGTAACCGGAACGAGTGCAAGCAATTGTAGTAATTTAACTCCAGCCACAGTTACAGTAAATGTAAATCCAATGCCTACTTATAGTTTAACAAGCAATGTTTATACAATATGTAATGGAGGTTCACAAACATTTAGCGTTAGTGGAGCAAGTACTTATACATGGACACCTGCAGCTACTTTAACCGGAGCAAATACGGCTACTCCGACAGCAAGTCCTACAACCACAACTGTTTATAGCGTTACCGGAACGAGTGTACTTGGTTGTGGTAATTTAACTCCGGCAACAGTTACAGTTAACGTAACAGCAGTTCCAAGCATGAGTTTGGCGGCAAGTTCGTATACAATATGTAATGGTGCTTCTCAAACATTTACAGTAAGTGGTGCAAGTTCTTATACTTGGACACCAGCTGCAACTTTAACCGGAGCAAGTACAGCTAACCCAACAGCAACGCCAACAACAACAACAACAACAATTTATACAGTAAATGGTACGGCAAGTGGTTGCGCATCTAGCCCTCCTTTAACTGTTACGTTAACAGTTAATCCATTACCAACTTATTCGCTTACTGCAAATTCTTATACTATTTGCAATAGTGCTTCACAAGGTTTAAGTGTTAGTGGTGCAAGTACTTATACTTGGACTCCTGCTGCTAGTTTAACAGGAGCTAATACAGCTAATCCAACAGCCAGTCCAACAACAACTACAGTTTATAGTGTAACAGGAACCAGTGCAAGTGCTTGTAGTAATTTGATTCCTGCAACCGTAACTGTAACCGTAAACCCGTTACCAACTTATAGTTTATCAGGTAATGTATATACCATATGTAACGGTGGTTCACAAACATTTAGTGTTAGTGGAGCAAGTACTTATACATGGACACCCGCAGCTACATTAACCGGAGCAAATACAGCCAATCCAACAGCAAGCCCAACAACTACAACTGTTTATAGTGTAACAGGAACCAATGCAAATGCATGTACTAACTTAACTCCGGCTACAGTGACAGTTAATGTAACGGCAATTCCAAGCATGAGCTTAACGGCAAATTCATATACCATTTGTAATGGAGCTTCTCAAACATTTACAGTAAGTGGTGTAAGTTCTTATACTTGGACACCGTCAGCTACTTTAGATAATGCTAATATAGCAAGCCCAACTGCTAATCCAACAACAACAACTGTTTATACCGTAAATGGAGTTGCCAGTGGTTGCGCGCCAAGCCCTGCTTTAACTGTTACATTAACGGTTAATCCATTACCAACTTATTCTCTCGCATCAAGTTCGTATACTATTTGTAGTGGAGCGTCACAAGGTTTGAGTATAAGTGGAGCAAGCTCTTATACTTGGACACCAGCTGCTACGCTTGATAATGGTAATATAGCTACTCCAACAGCAAGTCCTACAACCACAACTGTGTATAGTGTAACCGGAACAGATGTAAATGCTTGTAGTAATTTAATTCCTGCTACAGTAACTGTTAATGTAAATCCGTTACCAACTTATAGTTTATCAGGTAATGTATATACTATATGTAACGGAGGTTCACAAACATTTAGCGTAAGTGGTGCGAGTTCTTATACCTGGACACCATCTGCTACATTAGATAATGGTAATATAGCTAATCCAACAGCAAGCCCTACAACAACTACTGTGTATAGTGTAACCGGAACAGATGCAAATGCTTGTACAAATTTAACTCCTGCAACCATTACAGTAAATGTAACTACAGTTCCAAGTATGAGTTTAGCGGCAAGCTCTTACACAATATGTAATGGCACTTCTCAAACATTTACCGCAAGCGGAGTTAGCACTTATACATGGTCTCCTTCAGCTACTTTAGATAATGCTAACATAGCAAGCCCAACAGCTAATCCAACTACTACTACTGTTTACACAGTAAATGGAACAGCAAGCGGTTGTGCACAAAGTGCACCTTTAACAGTTACCTTAACAGTAAATCCAACTCCAACAATTACCATTAATTCTTTAGGAAGCAACAGTGTAATTTGTAACGGAGCCTCGGTAGTTATCACTCCCACTGTAAATCCAAGTAGTTCAGCCTCGTATACATTAAACCCGGGCAACCAAATAGGTACCAGCTTTACGGTAAGTCCAACAAGCAGTATAACGTATACTATTAATGCAACAGATGGAACAACGGGATGTCCAAATGCAGCTGCTGATGCAGCAGTAGTTCCTATAACAGTAAATCCAACTCCAACAATTACCATTAATTCTTTAGGAAGCAATAGTGTAATTTGTAACGGAGCATCAGTAGTTATTACTCCAACTGTGAATCCAAGTAGTTCAGCCTCGTATACATTAAACCCGGGCAACCAAATAGGCACCAGCTTTACGGTAAGCCCTACAAGCAGTATAACGTATACTATTAATGCAACAGATGGAACAACGGGATGTTCAAATGCAGCAACTGATGCAGCAATAGTTCCTATAACTGTAAATCCAACTCCAACAATTACCATTAATTCTTTAGGAAGCAACAGTGTAATTTGTAACGGAGCATCGGTAGTTATCACTCCAACTGTGAATCCAAGTAGTTCAGCCTCGTATACATTAAACCCGGGCAACCAAATAGGCACCAGCTTTACGGTAAGTCCAACAAGCAGTATAACGTATACTATTAATGCAACAGATGGAACAACGGGATGTTCAAATGCAGCAGCTGATGCAGCAATAGTTCCTATAACAGTAAATCCAACTCCAACAATTACTATTAATTCTTTAGGAAGTAATAGTGTAATTTGTAACGGAGCTTCGGTAGTTATTACTCCCACTGTGAATCCAAGTAGTTCAGCCTCGTATACATTAAATCCAGGTAACCAAATAGGTACCAGCTTTACGGTAAGCCCTTCAAGCAGTATAACCTATACTATTAATGCAACAGATGGAACAACGGGGTGTCCAAATGCAGCAGCTGATGCAGCAATAGTTCCTATAACAGTAAATCCAACTCCAACAATTACCATTAATCCTTTAGGAAGTAATAGTGTGGTTTGTAGTGGCACACCAGTTATTATAACCCCAAATGGTGCAACTACTTATACATTAAATCCGGGTAATCAGGTTGGTACAAGCTTTACGGTTATACCAATGAGCAGTACCACTTATACTATTAATGGAAGCAATGGATCAACTTCTTGTACAAATGCTACGGCAAATGCCGCGTTAGCTCCTATTATGGTAAATCAAACACCAACACTTAGTGTTAGCAGTGCAACTGTAGCTGCTGCTAATTGTGGACTAACAACAGGTGGTGTTACTGGAATTAATAATAGTAATGTATCTGGTGGGGCAGTGCCATATAGCTATCAATGGACAAATGTTGGCACAGGTTTAGTTGTATCAACAACATCTACTTTAAGTAATCAAGGTTTAGGTACATATAGTTTATTGGTAACCGATGCTAATGGTTGTGTAGCTAATGTAACAGGAGGCTCTTCAACCTTTACGGTACCGGCTTCTGCCGCTATTCAGGCAGGTATGGCTAATTCAAATCCAACTACCGGAACTGTTCCGCTAGCTGTTAGCTTTACCAATACATCTGTTGGAGCTACCAATTATAATTGGTCATTTGGTGATGGAGATACTTCTACGGCTGTTAACCCGGCTAACACCTATACCAGTGCAGGAACATATACTGTTATACTTGTTGCCTCTATGAGTGGAACAACATGTTCTGATACTTATACGATTACTGTTGTAGTTAACGTACCAACCACGCTCATTGTTCCGAACGTATTTTCTCCAAATGGTGATGGTACAAACGATGAATTCTTTATTCCTAATACCGGTATGGCTAGTTTAAATTGTGACATCTTTAATCGTTGGGGACAATTATTATACACCATTACAGCTCCTGATCAAGGTTGGGATGGTATAACACCAAACGGAGATAAAGCACCTGAAGGAACTTATATGTATATGTTAGTAGCAAAAGGTTTAGATGGTAAAGATTATAAACAACAAGGTACAGTAATGCTAGTAAGATAGTGCATTTGAAATTTTTAGAAAGCCATTGAAGTTTTTCTTCAATGGCTTTTTTTTGAACTGATTTTTAAAATTAAATAATTGCGTGCGGAATAAATCTGCTGAAATTATCTGTTATTAACGAAGTGATTTCGCGTATACCCATGCCTGCAGCTTGTCCACCAATAACCCAAGAACCAAGTACCGGAAAATTCCCATCAAACTCGGGTAACTTTTGTAATTGCTGATAAACAAAACCCTCATCGCCATACTCACCTTTTGTTTCAGAAGTAATAAGGCCATTTTCAATAATAGTAATATTAGCACCTTCTCGAGAAAATAATGGTTTTTCAACATAAGAAGTCATTCCGTTTGGATCGTCAAAATATGTTTCAAGTAAATTTGGATGGTCTGGAAACAGTTTCCATAAAACGGGCAGTATGGCTTTGTTACTAAGTATTATTTTCCATGAGGGTTCTATCCAGGTTGTATTTGTTTTTAAAATATGTTCACCAAATTCTTCGTTCATCATCCATTCCCAAGGATATAGTTTAAAAATGGTACTTATTTTATTTTCCTCTTCATCCGTAAAGTTTTGCCCGTTCCAACCAATGTTAGGCACGCTTACAAAATTTGTTTTTATACCTGCTTGTGTAGCGCAATCTTGTAAATAACTTACATTGATAAAATCTTCCGGAAATTCATCGAGGCATGAAAAATACAACGCCTTGTTTTTTAGTTCGGGTTTTATTTTTTTCCACGAAGAAATAATTTTTTCATGTATAGAATTAAACTGGTCGTACTGTTCATTAAACTCTTTAAGCCAAAACCACTGAATTACCGATGCCTCAAATAACGATGTGGGTGTATCGGCATTAAACTCAAGCATTTTAGGTGGAGTGTTTATATCACCATTCCACGAAATATCATAACGACCATAAATGGAGGCGGTATCTTGTTTCCAACTTTTTTTAATGAGCGGAATAAATTCTTCGGGAATGAAAAACCAATCGAAAAGATTTTCTTTTATAACATAATCAACAGCCTTTAAACATAAACGGTAAAGCTCATTTGTAGTTTGTTCAAGTATGTTTATTTGCTTATAATTAAACTCATAATAAACACTTTCATCCCAATAGGTTGCGCCATCAAGTGTATGGTAATTGAAACCAAGCTGTTCAACTTTTTGTTGCCAGTTTGTTCGGGTTTGTATCATATGCCTTTTCATAAACTATGCTGCTATAGAATGAGTAGTACCAAAGTGACCAAAACCTCCGCGGGGAGAACCATTAGTAGAGCCTGCACTTGCTAAACGGTGTCCGATGGCACCTGTTACATGATGAGGTCCGTAATAAAAATGTTGATTATGATTTTGATAAAAACCTCTGCCATGATGAAAGCCCGGATGTGTGAGATAAAAATATCTGCGCGGAAAACAATATCGAAAAATGGAATTGCAAAAGTGAGAATGAAAATAATAATTGTATTCTATGTAAGGTGTTTCACAATACATTGTACTATCCATATTTACACAATTAGTGTCGGGCTGAATAACATAGGGTAGTTGTACTATGTCTTGAGCTGTACTTACTTTGAACGAAAGACCGGAAACAATTGTAAGCACTATTGATGTTGTTTTTTTCATGTACGGTGAGGCTTTAAATTGCACCTCGTAGCATAAAAACCAATTACTATGCCATACCACTAAATGTGTTGTTAAGAAAGGTTAATGCTTTTTTTACATGCAATGATTCCATTTTTGTAGAAAGAGAATTGTTACCTTTATATTGTATATAAAATATTTATGTAATGGAAACAGAAAAAAAATCGTACAGTAAAATGTGGACTTTTATGGCTGGAGCAGGTAGTGCATCAGTAATGATTTTGGCTTTTTTACTTCCATCTGTTCAAGACCAATATGACAGATACCAATCAAGAAAAGTAATTGATAAGTATGAGCAATTAGGAAATGATTTTTTTACGGAAGAAAAATATGATCTTGCAGAACAGGCTTATGCAAAAGCCTATGAGTTATCTGAAAATAAACGCTTGGATATAGAAATGAAAAGATTAAATGCAAAAGTAAATACAATAGGTAACAACCTCGTTTGGGGTGCCGAACCACCGGAAGAAATACAAGATATAGATTTTCAGTTTCTTTTAAAGATGGAAAAAGGTCAGGAGAAAATAGATAGAGTAGCTATACTAAATAGTTATGGAGTTTATTTATCTGCATTAAAAAGGGTTAAAGAGGCAAAAAATGCATTTGAGGAAGCCATAAAACTGGATACTTTAGAAGCTGTAACATATATAAACTTAGGTAACCTGTATGATCAACAGCAAAATACAATAGAAGCCGAAAAGTGTTATTTAAAAGCGATACACTTGGATGATACTAATGCACACGCACACTATAATTTAGGATTGCTTTATGAAGAGCAAGGTAAATTGCCTTCTGCAAAAAAAGAAATGGAAAAAACTTTAAAGCTTGAGCCTGGAGATGCAGATGTTATTATTGAACTAAAAAATATTGAAGAAACTTTATCTACCAGAGAATAGATTTTTAATTAATCTCAATCATCTCCTTCATTTAATTCTTTGGAATCTTCTTCTTCAACTTCCTCCTCTTCATCATTAGCTGCATTGGCAAAATCGGCAAACCAGCCCCCTTTATTTATTAAATCATTGGGTTTGCCTTCTTCTAACACTTTGCCATCGTCTAATACAAAAACATAATCGGCATCCTTTACCATTGAGTAGCGATGCGCAATTATAATAACAGTATTTTTTACACGTATAGCATCTATTGTTTTTTTAACTTCTGCTTCCGTTTCGTAATCAAGATTAGCAGTTGCCTCATCCATTATTAAAATGTGTGGCTTAGAAACAATTACCCGTGCAATTTGCACACGTTGTTTTTCGCCAACTGATAAACCAAAACCATTTTCGCCAAGTTTAGTTTTTATACCATCAGATAAGCGAGTTAATGTACCACTCATGCCGGCAGCAATTGCCGCATCATGTACTTCTTTATCAGTAGCATCAGGCTTTTTGTAACGTATATTGTCAGCTAGAGTACCTCTAAAAATGGCACCATCAGCAGATACCATTCCTATTCCTCTTCTTACTGATGCGCCATCTATTTCCGAAAGATTTTTGCCATCGATAAAAATTGCCCCACTTTGAGGCTCAAACAATTTAAGCATTAAATCTACTGTGGTTTTGGCTTAAAGAGTTTAATGAACAGTACGACCAGTTT
>JABDCR010000014.1:11118-49591 GCA_013288015.1 Bacteroidota bacterium
TCTACTGTGGTTGTTTTACCTGCGCCCGAAGTGCCAATAATGGCTGTTATGTTACCAGGTTGTGCAGTAAGCGAAAGACCTTTTAAAATTTCTCTTTCAGAATTATATGAAAAATGAACATCTTTAAATTCAATAAGCCCTTTTGTAATCTGCAATTCTTTACCAACTTTCTCTTCCGCTTGTACATCAAGCAATTTAAATGCGCGTGCTATAGATGTAACATTTTGTTGCACATTGGCCCAAATGCTTGCCAGATTATCAATCGGATTGTAAAGCATATCGAGATAGGCAACAAACATAACTACATCACCGGGTGTTAGTTTATGTTTAAGTGTTAGATAACCACCATAAGCAAGTACCAATGCAGTCGAAACATGCGTAAGAAAAATCTCCCAAAAAGCATATCTGTTTGCGAGCAATGATCTTTTAGTATAATCGGCATAAGCTTTTGTTGCTTGGTAATCTAATCGATGCACTTCGCGCTCTTCGGCTCCGGATAGTTTTACTGTTTTAATGCCGCCCAAGGCATCTTGCATGCGCGCAGATACTTCTTCCCATTTTTCGTAATAGCCCGATAAACTCATTTCTAATTTTTTTGTTGAGCGTATAGCTATTATTAAATAGAAAGGAATTATAGATAGTGATAAAAAAGCAAGTGTTGTGTTTTGCCAAAACATAATAATAATGATACCAACTAGGCTTATTATTTCAGGAAAGATTTCTTTAGAGAAAACATTAATGATTTCTGATACTTGCTCTGATTGGTCAATTTGACTGTGAAGAGCCGCACTGGAACGTTTAGAAAAGAAAGAAAGTGGTAATCTAAGTACATGACGAAAGGTGTTGTGAATGAAATTTTTTTCGATGCTGCTTGATAAACGTACATTCATGTTGTCACTTATAAGCCAAAGTACAAGACCAATAATGTTTATAATAAACAGCAGAACGACTGCCAACATTAATGTATTAAACGCCTCACTGGCAGTACGCGGGGCTACTTTATTGTTTTTATGCGGTGCTTTAACGCGTGGTGTAGTTGTAGTGGATTGCTCGGCAGCATCTTGAACGGAAGGGCTTAATTTTTTTTCAAAAAAGCCGGTTATGGGGTTATCATCTGTTTCGGGATCAATGCCCATTTCTTGCTTTACATCGTTTCGTGCGTCTTGCACAAAAAGTCCGGCAATGTCATTTATGGCTTCACGATATATAAGCGGCTGAATAAGTGTTACAGTTGTACTAAGAAGACTTATAATAAAAACACCTAATAAGCCTTTTTTATATGGGCGAATAAGCCGGAAAATATTTTGCCAAACATTCTTTTTTATACCGCCTTCTTTTTCCATGTTTACTATTTGTTGTGTAAACCTACTTGTTTTATAACTTTAAGATAAACAATAATCAAGCCACCTTTTTTTGTAATAGGCAATAATAGAGTTTTATTATAGAGTAAACAACCTAATTTTATAAGTTATTTACTCTATTTCAAACCTTTGGGTTTGCTATTAAATTTGGCATATTTATTAATTTTCCTAAATTTAGAGTTCACTTATAATTGTTTAGCTAATTAGTAATTTTAAAAAAAACAAAACGGTTGATGAATAGAGCTAGTACTAGAAAGAATTTTTTTATTTTTTTATTTTTATTGTCGGGTGTTTTAGCTCATTCACTTGGTGTAACAATTAGCACTTCGCCAATTAATTGGTCAGCTACTTGGCAACCCTCTAAATTTTTCATAGAAAATAAGGGACAGTTTAAATTGCCAATTTCCAGTACTATAAAATCAAAAATTAACTATGCCTATGATGAAGGTACAACCAAAATATATTTTACTCAAAAAGGACTGGTTTACAGTTTTACTGAAAAAAAGAAAAAGAGAGACAGGGAAGAAGAAAGAGAACGTGCAGAAAGATTTAAAAACGAAAAAGAATTTTTAGAAAAGGAAAGAGAGGAAAAAGCGGTTGAATACAAAACCGATGTGGTTAGCATGGAGTGGGAGGGAGCTAATCCAAATGTTGAGATAGTTACTGAAAACAAATCAACAGAGTATTTTAGTTATGCTTATAAAGAAAATGGCGAACAAAAGAATGAGAATTATATTTATGGCTACAAAAAACTAACGTATAAAAACCTATACCCTAATATAGATGTTGAGTATGTTTTTCATCCAACTGACGGAATAAAATATTCTTTTATCCTTCATCCCGGTGCTGATGTTTCTCAAATAAAAATGACCTACTCTAATAGAGTTAAGTTAACCAACAATGGAGAAATTCATATTTCCACCAAATTTGATGATATAATTGAGCATGCGCCGCAAAGCTTTTATGCAGATAATAAATCAGCTATTGTTGCATCAAAATTTATAAAAACAGGCAAAACTATTTCGTTTCAATTAGAAGGATATGATAAAAATAAAAGTTTAGTAATTGACCCCTGGGTGCAAACCCCAACTATTGCCAACTCAAACTGTGTTTGGGAGTGCGAAAAAGATGGGGCTGGTAACATATACATTATTGGTGGTGATATGCCTATGAAATTATTAAAATATAATGCCACGGGTACATTACAATGGACTTTTGCAACGGCTTATGATACAGGTTCAGTTGGTGGAAATAATGGTGATTGGTTAGGAACCTTTGCAACTGATTTGGCCGGTAATTCTTATGTAACCTGTGGTTCAACAGCTGCAATCACTAAGGTAAATTCGGCAGGAGCACAAGTATATAGTGTTACAGGTGGAAGTACAGATGAATATTGGAACATTGCCTTTAACTGCGACCAAACAAAACTGGTGGTTGGTGGTACTCGTTTAAATGCTTTTCCTACTGTGCTTGGTTATGGAACCATTTTTGATATTAACACCGCAAATGGAAGTGTTACAAGTACAAAAAATGTTGGTTATACAACTGCAGGAGGTTTTGGAATAAATAATCCGGATGAAGTACGTTCTGTAACTTCATCTTACAATGCTCGCTATTATTATTTGACTTTAGATTCTATGGGAGCTATCGATCAGAATTTTTCGGCTTGCCCTACCGCAAGTACTTTATTTAAATTAAATCACACGTATGATTTTGGCTATAAGTGTGAAAATTATCGCCCTAATAATGGTAATGCGGGCATCATGGCTATTAGAGCCAACAGAAATTTTGTTTACACACAAAACGGAAAAACTATACACAAACGCGCATTAGGTTCCGGTGCTATTCTGGCTACGGCTACTATCCCCGGCGGAATTTCTACGGCTAGTGGCGGACTTAATCAGGCAGGGAATAGTGGAATTGACATTGATAGTTGCGGCAACGTGTATGTTGGTTCGGGTAACTCAGTTATAAAATACGATGCCAATTTAAATCAACTTTCTTCTACAGCATTACCGTTTGCTGTGTTTGATGTGGCGGTAAGTTATGGCGGTAATGTGGTTGTTAGTGGTTCAACAGGAACATCAGCTTCTACAGTAAGAACAGGTTATGTTCAATCTATTAACATGTCGGCTTGTAACCCTATGACTTTATTTTGTTGCGATGCAACCATTTGTCCGGCAGGCCCATATTGTACCACGGCACCATCAGTCACCTTAACTCCGGTAACTCCGGGAGGAACATGGAGTGGAGCTGGTGTTAATGCATCGGGTGTTTTTAATCCGGCAACAGCTGGTCCCGGTATACATACTATTATTTACACCCTTGCTTGTGGAAGCGATTCAATACAAATAAAAGTAAACCCTTGTGCTACTTTAACGGTGTGTCAAAGTGCGGGTAACATAACTGCATCGGGTGGCACACCGGGTTACACTTGGCAAACAGCAACTACTTATACCGATTGTAGTGGGTGTTTTGGGGGTAATTGTGTACCCGGGTTTTGTAATGGTGTAGTTACAACTTCATTAACTACTATTGCAACCAACACAACAAGTATAACGGCCCCTGCAACTTACCCATTAATTATTACAGATGCAGTTGGAAATACGTATACAGTAACTTCATTAGCATCAGTGCCTGCATGTAGTGCATGTACTCCACCAACATTATCAGTTACAGCTACAAACAGTATAACTTGTTTTGGAGCTCATACAGGAGGAGGAACCGTAACGGCAACTCCTGTGGGAACCTATACATACACTTGGCAACCGGGTGCTCTTAATGGAGCTTCACAAAGTGGGTTAGCAGCAGGAGTTTATACAGTAAGTGTTACTTCAGGTGTTTGCACAGGTACAATAACGGTAAATATAACACAACCTGCATCAGCATTAAGTGCCAGCATAACAGCTACATCTCCGGCATCATGCGGACAAAATAATGGAAGTGTAACAGTAACTCCTGCGGGAGGTACATCAGGTTATACCTATACCTGGACACCAAGCGGAGGAAATGCTACAATAGCAAGTAATTTAGCAGGAGGAAATTATACGGTAACGGTTAGCGATGCAAACTCATGTACAACAACTGCCACAGCAAGTGTAAGTGCAACATCTACACCAACTTTAACAGTAAATAGCGCAACAGTTTGCTCGGGTAACACAGCAACATTAACAGTAAGTGGGGCAACAACGTATAGTTGGTCGCCTGCAACAAATTTAAGTTCTACTACAAGTGCAACTGTAAATGCTAATCCAACAACCACAACTATTTATACCATTACCGGAACATCGGGTACTTGTTCTTCAATAACTACATCAACAGTTACTGTAAACACAAGCCCAACTGCTACAGCAACAGGTACGGCATTGGTTTGTATTGGGCAACCAATAAATTTAGGTGTAACAACTACCGCAACCACTTTTGCATGGACTGGTCCAAATACATTTACAAGTAACATTCAAAATCCTATTATAAATAATGCTGCTGTAAATAACAGCGGTGTTTATACAGTAACAGTAACTGCTAACGGATGTACGGCAGTAAGTAGTATAAGTGTAACAGTTACAAACTCTACAAGTGTTACTATTACACCGACTGGTCCGTTTTGTAATGGGGGAGCTGCTGTAACCTTAACTGCATCAGTAGCAGGAGGAACATGGAGCGGGACAGGAATAACAAATACTAATACGGGTACATTTAATCCGGCAGTTGCTGGAGTTGGTACATTTACCATAACCTACGTTATTGGTGGAAGTTGTGGTTCTTCAGACTCTATAGCTGTTACAGTAAATCCTGGTCCAACAGCTACAGCTACAACAAGCACATCATTAGTTTGCGCGGGTCAGCTAATTAATTTAGGTGTAAATGCAACAGCAGGTGCAACTTATAGTTGGAGCGGACCTTCAGCTTATACAAGCAACGTTCAAAATCCAACTATTGCAAGTGCCTCTCTTTCAAATAGCGGCACATATACAGTAACAGTTAGTGCGGGTACTTGTACCGGAGTAGATACGGTTAGTATAACAGTTGTTTCTAATCCTACCATAACAGTAAACTCCGCAACATTATGTGCAGGTGTTTCAGCTACTTTAACAGCAAATGGTGCAGCTACTTATACATGGATACCTGCAACAGGTTTAAGCACAACGACCGGAAGTGTTGTTGTTGCAAACCCAACAAGCACTTCTATATATACAGTAACTGGTGGAGTGGGTACTTGCGTTGCTGTACCAGCAACTTCAACAGTAACAATTAATCCTTTGCCAACCATAACAGTTAATAATGCTTCTATATGTTCTAGCACATCAGTAACAATTACGGTTAACGGTGCTAGTTCTTACAGTTGGTCACCGGGTACAGGTTTAAGTTCAACGGTAGGTAGCATGGTAGTAGCTACTCCAAGCACAAGTACAAATTATACGGTTGTAGGAACAGATGTTAATGGTTGTCAGGGTACAACTACATTAACGGTTCTAAACTCTCCTGCAATTACAACTACAGTTACTTCACATAGTGTTACTTGTCATGGGTTAGGTAACGGAAGCGCAACTGTTATACCGGGAGGCGGAACAGGAGCATTTACATATTCGTGGTCTCCTATTGGAGGAACTACACCTACTGCTACAAATATTTCTGCCGGAAATTATACTTGCCTTGTAACTGATGGCATTGGTTGTACAACTTCAGCAACAGTTACCATAACTCAGCCGCAAAATATTACGGTAAATGTAAATAGTGGTTTGGTGTGTGCCGGACAATCATATTCTTTAACCGCAGTTGTAGCAGGAGGAACATCTCCGTACACGTATAATTGGAATAACGGGGCAAGTACAACCAATCCATATGTTGTTTCTCTTACTTCAGCAGCGTCATATACGATTATGGTTACTGATGTAAATGGATGTGCTGTAACAGATACTTCAATAGTTTTAGCTGTTCATCCACCTTTACAAGTATCAGTTGATGATGCAGGTATATGTGCCGGAAACACAGCCACACTTTCAGCTACAGCTTCAGGTGGAAATGGAGTTTATATTTATAATTGGATGCCTGGCGGTTTAAGTGGAAATGTTGTAGCGGTATCTCCCGCAAGTACAACAATTTACACGGTAACCCTAAGTGATGGTTGTACCGCTACCCCTGCAAACGACACAGGTATGGTAACGGTTACACCACCACCTATTGTTCCTTTGCCTATTCCGGGCTCTGGTTGTGCGCCTATCTGCGTTAATTTTACCAGCCCTCCAAGTTTGGTAAATTGGTTATGGAATTTTGGTGATAACACAACATCCAATTCTCCAAATCCCAGACATTGTTATTTAACAGCGGGTTCATATACAATAAGCCTTTCGTATACAACAAATATTGGTTGTGCAAGCACAGTAACCGAAAACAATTTTGTAACTATTTTCCCGGTTCCTAAAGCAGATTTTACTTTCTCGCCTAATCCTATAAATATTTTAGACCCTCAGGTATCGTTTTATAATCAGTCGGTAAATTCAACCAGTTGGCAATGGGCTTTTGGTGATGGTGCCTCGTCAATATTACAAAACCCTACTCATATTTATGGTGCTATTGGCATATATCCTGTAATGCTTGTTGCGCAAAGTCAACGAGGTTGTAGCGATACATTAAAAACGTCAATAACCATAAATGACATATTTACTTTTTATGCACCAAATGCATTTACGCCAGAAGATAATATAAACCCAAAGTTTTTACCCATAGGCGAGGCTTGGAACGATAATACATACAACTTATGGGTGTTTGACCGTTGGGGTAATCAAATTTTTAAAACCCAAGACCCAAACCAGGGGTGGGATGGAAGAGTAAATTCAAAAGGTAGCGTAGTGCAAGAAGATGTGTTTGTATGGAAAGTTCAATTAAATGATATTTTTGGTAAGCAACATCAATACACAGGCACAGTTACCATAGTGAAATAAGTCAATTAGAATATATGATTGAAAAGAATAAATAAGAATAACGATATTTATTTTTAAATTTCACTACTGAAAAATAATTTTTAAATATGATTTGCAAAAAAATAGTCAGTATAGTTTTTATTTTTTTGTGCGCGTTACCTTTACGTATATATGCTTTTGATTCTCTCGATAGTTTAAAACACTTACTGATTAATGATAAGGATGATACAAACAAAGTCGTTCATCTCAATAGTATTTGTAGAGAGTATCTAAATGCAGGCGATTTTAAAAATGCTTTACAGTATGGCAATAGTTCTCTGGCTTTAGCCAAACAAATAAACTATAAAAAAGGGATAGCCAACTCATCCAATAACATTGGCATTATTAATTTCAATCAACGTAATTACGAAAAAGCACTTGAGTATTTTTCTGCTTCTTTAAAACTTAGATTAGAATTAGGAAACAAAAACGAAATTGCTACTTCATACAATAACCTTGGGTTGATTTATTGGAATCAAGGCAATTACAAATTGGCACTTCAAAACCACCTTGCTTCTTTAAAAACGTATGAAGAAATAGGCGATACAAAATTTATTACTAATGCATATAATAATATAGGTAGCACATATTATAGCCAAGGTAATTATGATAAAGCCTTAGAAAATTATTTTACTGCTTTAAAAATTCAAGAAGAACTGGTAGATAAAAATCAGAAGCCGGATAAATATTCTATTGCCGCCGCTTGTGATGGCATTGGGGGAGTGTTAACCGCCGAAAAAAAATATAGCGAAGCTTTAGAGTACTATAAAAAAGTATTAGATGCCGTACAAGCTTTAGATAGAAAAGATAAAATTGTTGTTGCATTAAATAATATCGGCAACACTTTTATGTGTCTTAATAAAGATGATTCGGCACTTCTTTTTCATAATAAAGCACTTACTATAGCTATGCAAAATGCACATAGTACCGGTGACAGTATTGGTGTAGCAAGTGCATTAAGTGAAATTGGAGCAGTTTATAAAAAAATAAAAAAATACGATGAAGCCATGCTGGTTTTACAAAGGTCTTATGTTATTTTAAAAGCATCTAATAACAAAATTTGGATGGGCGAGTTATTGAGCGATATGGGCGCCATCCTTACCGAACAAAAACAATATACGGCAAGCATTAATTATTTGAAGGATGCCATGAGCTTATTGAAAGAAACAGGAAATAAAAATCATATAAAAGATGTTTATTATAACCTTTCTCGTGCTTATGAAGGTGTGAATGATTACAAAAACGCTTTTGAAAATTACACAAAATATACGCTCTATAAAGATTCTATTTTTAGTACGGATATGGTAGCTAAAACTACTGAAATGCAGGCAAAATACGAAACGGAAAAAAAGGAAAAAGAAATTGCAGATCAAAAAGAACAAATTGGCAAACAAAATTTCAGATTATTAACGGTTGTAATTATTTCTATATCGGTAATTATTATTGTGCTTTTAATAAGCTATGTTTTTTATAATCGCTATCGTAGCAAACAAAAAACCGAGCTTAATCAAATGCTTTTAGATGAGCAGAAAATGCGCACAAAAGCCATTATAGATGCACAAGAGGAAGATAGAAAACGTGTTGCTAAAGATTTGCATGATAGTGTTGGCCAACTATTATTTATTTTAAGAATGAATTTAGAGAAGGCAGATAAGTATGCGGAAAAAAAACTGACTTCTTTAGGCATATCTAATGTTAAAGACTCCATAAAAATGGTGGATGATGCCAATATTGAATTGAGAAATATTGCACTTAAAATGATGCCCCGAACGTTAAATGAAACAGGAATTAGTGGGGCAATTAATGATTTGTTGGATAAAACATTAAAAAACGCAGGAATAAGATACAATTTTGAATCTTTTCTTAATGGTAAAAATTTTGAAGAACATATAAAAATTGGCGTTTTTAGAATATTTCAGGAAATTCTTAGTAATATATTAAAACACGCACAAGCAACCGAAATTAATGTTCATTTGCATGTAGTAGGAAAACAATTAATTGTTATTATTGAAGATAACGGAATAAAATTTAATTTTGATATACAAACAGCTAAAGCTCATATTCCAAAAACAGGTAACACAGGAATGGGATTATTAAATATAGCAATACGTGCTGAAGCATTAAACGGAACTGTTTTATATGAGCCATCGCCAATAAAAGGAACTATAACAACTATTAAAATACCTATATAGTATCTATGCAGAAAATAAAACTCATGATAGTAGATGACCATCAAATTGTAATTGATGGAATTAAATCTTCCTTAGAAGAATTTGGAGATATTTTAGTTATTGCCGAAGCACTTAATGGAAAAGAAGCGCTTGATAAACTGGCACGTCAACAGACTGATATTGTATTAATGGATGTTGATATGCCGGTAATGAATGGCTTTGAAACCACTTGCGAAATAGTGAAACTTTATCCTAAAGTAAAAATTATAACGCTTACCATGTTTAATGAAAAATCATTAATCAATAAAATGATAGATGCAGGCGTATCGGGTTACCTCCTTAAATCAGTAGGTAAAGATGAGTTATGTAAGGCAATTAGGCAGGTAGGGGATGGTAAACAATATTTAAGTGCAGATATTGCTTTATCTATTGCTAAACCTGAATATAAAGACATTCTATCTAAACAAAATACAATTACCCCTATTACTCCCTTATCTACCAGAGAAATTGAAATACTCAAATTTATTGCTCAGGGTTTATCTAATACCGAAATAAGCAAAAAACTATTTATTAGTTCGCGTACGGTTGATAACCACCGTACCAATATTATGAAGAAATTAGACGTTCATAATATAGCAGGCATTATACGTTATGCTATCCAAAACAACATCATCGAATAGCCATTTTAAGCTACTTTCTTAACCGTTTATTAACATAAGGTAATAATCTCATGTAAATGAGTAAATCACTCTATTCCGATTGTTTTGCTGTTACCTTAATTTTGAAATGTTACGATTATATCAAGTTATTGTTAATTCAGACTTGTTGCAATAATCAAACTATTAAATAATTAAAATAAAGCATGAAAAGCGTTACAAATAGATTTTTTTTAATTCCATCTATTATGACCTTGATGTTGATTTTTTTTGGTTACGATAAAGCTAATGCTCAATGGAGCATAGCTGGCACTACTAATGAAGGTGTTATAACGCCTACAACCATATCTCAAACAACGGCTGGCTTTAATCCAAATGGACTTGTTCCTTATTGGAGTTTTACCGGTACAGCTGGCGTTTGTTATTATTTCGCCCTTTGTAATGCTGTTACAAATAACGAAGACGCTGTTTTAAATGTTTATAGTGGTGCATCACCCGGAGGGTCATTATTTGCTGCAAATGATGAAGGCGCGTGCCCTTCTAAATCAAGTTTAACATTTGTTTGTCCTGCTACGGCAACTTACTATATCTCTGCTAATGTTTATCCGGCCAATAAATTTGGAACTAATAAAACATTAAATCTAAATTATTACATCTGCGGAGCTGTTACACCGGTGGCAACCCCAGTAACAGAGGATTGGTCGGTATCAAATGTAACTACTGCATGTACAAATTGGATGGCACATGGCGCAGGTTCAGAGGGAGATTGGGCTATAAATAATGCTGCATTAGGTTTTGCATATGGTCTTAATTTAGCGGGCGGTACTGGTAACGAACTAATTTTTGCCGGAGACCAATATGAAGTTTACGGTATTGGAGTTACCAAATTAGCTACAGTAACATCCTATCCCATTAACACGAATGGAACTAATACTATGCAGTTCTCTTGGCAACAATCGCTGCAAATTAATGGTGATAATGCCATTTCAGGATCTAATACGGTAATTTTAAAATTACAAAGTTCAAGCGACTTAATTAATTGGAATGATGAGTGGGTTGGTACATATAGTGTAACTCTTTCATCAACAAATCCTTTTACTCATGCTATACAGTCAGTAACTATTAATACAAACACTAATGTTACAACATGGCTAAGATTTTATTTAAGTGCTGTACCTGGTAAATTAGCTTATTGGGCTATTGATAATGGGTCTACAGGTATAATAATATTACCAATTGAATTAACCAGCTTTACTGCAAAACAATTAAATACTAAAACAAAATTAGAATGGGCTACTGCAAGCGAAAGCAATAATAACTATTTTACTGTTGAAAAATCACTTGATGGAGCAAATTTTACTTCTATTAGTGAAATAAAAGGTGCGGGTAATAGTACTGCCAACTTAAATTATAGTGTATTTGATGAAGAACCTGCGGTAGGTATAAATTATTACCGTTTGAAACAAACTGATTATAATGGAAAGTTTAAATATTCTAAGGTTATATCTGTAAACTATTTATCAAAAGGAGCATTATTTAGCAATTTACATCCAAACCCGGCTAACGAAAATATAAATTTTGATTTGTACTCACCTGTAAACACCAAAGGCAATTTGCAGATAATGGACGTTACCGGTCGTGTAATTAGTGAAGAGCCTCAAAATATTTCAGCAGGAAACCAAACTATTGGTACAACACTAAATGCCTTATCAAATGGCATTTATTATTTAAAAATTTCAATAGATGAGATTGGTTATAGTCATATAAGTAAAATAATTAAGAACTAATTTTTAAATCGGTCAACTATTATAATAAAATAAACATGAATAAAAACTACTTTTTAAAATTAACAAATTCAATGTCATCGTTTAAAAAAGCACTTGTAATTTGTTCATTATTAATGGTGTTCTTTCTGCCTCGTGCCAATGCACAATGGGCTGCCATGGGAGCAGGATCTTGTGATATTGTTTATGCTGTGTCTCCTGATGTAACCAACACCGGAGTATATTTTGGAATGAATTATGGTAATTGTGGTGCTAATAATTTTGTACAATATTGGAATGGAACTAGTATAGCAAACTTAAATGCAAATTGTTATGTAAACGGGTATATATATGCTATAGCTGTAAGTGGAAATAATGTTTATATAGGTGGTAGTTTTACTAAAGCAGGCAATGTAGCGGGTTTTAACAATATTGCTTGTTGGAACACAAGTACTAACACATGGTCTACACTTGGTACGGGAGTTGCTGGCTCGGGGGCAACTGTATATGCTTTAACAGTAGATCCATCTACATCAACACTTTATGTAGGTGGAGAATTTGTAACCGCTAATGGTACTACTATGAATAACATTGCAACTTGGAGTGTTGGTTCTTCAACTTGGTCGGCTATAAACCCTGGAACTGCTGGAGTTAGTGGTGTTCCTGCTGGCTCTCCTCCAGGTGCTAATGCAGGTGTTTATGCGTTAACTTATTTTGGCGGCAAACTATATGCAGGCGGAAGGTTTACTTTTGTTAATGGAGCTACTACGGCTAATAATATAGCTGCATGGAATGGTGTTGCTTGGTCAACATTAAGTGGTGGCGGACAAATTGGAGTCTCTAATACTACAGTTGTTAATCCTCAAAATGTAGCTTCAGCAGTTTGGGACGCTCCGGTAATGGCATTAACAAACGATGGAACTACAGTTTATGTAGGAGGAGATTTTAATAAAGTAAATAATGCCTTAGGTTGTAACAATATAGCAGCATGGAATACAACTTCATCAACTTGGTCTACATTAGGAGCGGGAATGACCTGGCCTGGTGACGGGTCTACTTCTACAGATAATACATTTGGAGATCAAGCTAACGTGTATGCTTTAACTATGTATAATGGAAACCTAATAGCTGGTGGAGATTTTATGAAAGCGGGCACTGTTGGAGGAGCTAATACAAGTTTGTTTGTAGCTCAGTGGAATGGTAGTGCTTGGTCGGCTATGTCAACCACTTGTGGTGGTGCTACCGAAAGTGATGTTTTCTGTTTAACTGTATCTAACGGAGTTTTATATGCAGGGGGGCAATTCCCTTCAGATCCTCCTAATACTCCTAATAATATGTGGTATATAGCTGAATACACAGGTGCAGGAGCTAGTGTATCAATTGCTGTTGCTCCATCCAATACTATTTGTGCCGGTGGTTCAACAATTATAACTGCAAGTGGAGCCTCAAGTAGTTATTCGTGGTTGCCTGCAACAGGGTTAAGTTGTACAAGTTGTGCTGCACCAACAGCATCACCAACAGTTACTACTACTTATACTGTAACAGGTAATTTCGGTGGATGTATTAGTACAAAAACAGTAGCTGTAGTTGTAAACCCGAAACCTACTTTAACATTAACCCCAACTTCATCAACGTTATGTGGGGCTGCAAGCTCTACAACAATAACTGCTGCCGGTGCCAACACCTATACTTGGACTTCTGCGGCAACTCTTAATTCTGCAACAGGGACACCTGTTGTGGCAACGCCTACAACAACTACTACTTACACTGTAAATGCAACTGATGTTAATAATTGTACAAATAATAAAACAGTTACTATAACAATAGCCCCTTTACCTACATTAACATTAACAGTTGCTTCACCAACTATTTGTATAGGAAGTAACACAACAATAACTGCAAGCGGTGCAAGTACTTATACCTGGAGCCCTGCAGGAAGTTTAAGTAGCTCTACGGGCTCGCCAGTAATAGCTACACCAACAACTACCACCAATTACACAGTAAATGCAACAAGTGCAGCAGGTTGTACCAATAGCCAAACAGTTACAGTAAATGTAAACCCTTTACCTACATTAACGTTAACTGCGTCTTCATCAACCGTTTGTGCAGGAACAACATCAACCTTAACTGCAGCAGGTGCTAACACCTATACTTGGAGCCCTGCGGCAAGTTTAAGTTCTGCTAATGGAACACCGGTTGTTGCAACTCCAACAGCTACTACTATTTATACTGTAAATGCTACAGATAATAATGGTTGCAAGAATAATCAAACAATCACTCTAAACACAAATCCTTCACCTACATTAACACTAACTGCATCTTCAACAACTATCTGTGCTGGTAACACATCAACATTAACAGCATCAGGCGCAAACACGTATACCTGGAGTCCTGCGGCAAGTTTAAGTAGTTCAACCGGAACTTCGGTTGTTGCCACACCAACAGGTACAACTACTTATACAGTAAACGCTACAGATAATAATGGTTGTACAAATAATTCTTCTATAACTATTAATGTAACGGCAACACCAACATTAGCTATTAGTCCGTCATCAGCGTATACAATTTGTGTAGGCGATAGTGCTATTATGACCGTATCAGGTGCAACTTCTTATACATGGGCACCAGCAGCAACTCTTAGCAGTTCAACATCAGCCACTGTTACAGCTACGCCTACCACTACTACTATTTATCATGTAATGGGAACGATAGCGGGTTGTGGAAGTTCAATAACCAGTGCAACAGTTACTGTAAATTTACCACCTGATATTAGTGTTTTAGGAATCCCGAACTCGATTTGTATTAACAATAGTTCAACTCTTACCGTAAACGGATCTGCTGTATCATTTACTTGGTCACCTTCAAACACTTTAAGCAGTCCTAATGGTTCTCCGGTTATTGCTACGCCTACTGTTACAACTGAATATGTAGTGACAGCCTCAGGCGCTAATGGATGTACAAAAAAAGATTCTATTTTAATAACGGTAAACCCTACACCAACCGTATCTATAGTTTCAAGTGGCGGTGGTAACAGTCAAGTTGTTTGTACCGGAGCAACTGTTAATGCTATCACATTTAATTCGGCACCAGGTACCACCGTTAATTGGAGTAATACAAATATAAATATTGGTGTAGCGGCAACTGGAACTACTAATATTCCTTCTTACACATCTCCTTCTGTAACAACGCAGCAAACTGGCACTATATCGGCTGTTGTTACCGATACTACAACAGGTTGTTCATCAAGTGCTATAACACCGCCAACTTTTATAGTAACTATTAACCCACTTCCTATTATAAGCGCAATAGATTCTTTAACACCTGGTGGGTGCGGAGGAATTGCAAACGGTTGTATCAGTAATGTAGCCGGACAAGCTCCTGGTATCTATCAATATTCTTGGGATAATGGTATAACTTGGTCTAATAATTCTCAAAACTGTAACATTCCTGCAGGTAATTATGTAGTTGAAGTAAAAGATGTAAATGGTTGTATATCACAAAAATCAATTTCGTTGCCTACAGCTAATGCACCCGCTAATCCTTCAGTAACAGGCAATCCTACTAACACTTGTGCAGGAGATACTATTCATTTAAGTATATCATCTCCTAATCCAAACATGACTTACACCTGGACAACCACTTCAGGAACATCTACCGGAACAAGTTATTCAATAACTAACGTTAATCCGGCAGGAGTTTATACGGTAGGCCTTGCAGTGTCTGATACAAATAAATGTTCTAACGATACAAGTTTCAGTTTTACAGTAAATGCGCCACCACAACCTATAATAAATGGTAACAATCATTTTTGTAAAGGCACATCAACTGTTTTAAATGTTACTCCAACAGGGGCAAACTTTACTTATCAATGGAACCAGACAGGAATTCCTATTGGTGGGGCAACTAATGCAAGTTATACGGCAACAAGCGGAGGAACATTTGGGGTAGCCGTAACAAATACTCTAACGGGTTGCATGCATGATACCAGTATCACCATTACGGTAGATAGTGTGCCTGCGGCACCAATAGTTACTACCAATACGGCTAATAACATTTATTGCCAAGGGCAAACAATTAATCCAATTTCGGTTAGTGGAACAGGTGCTTTTACTTGGTACTCTGACCCGGGTTTAACCACACAAATAGGAACGGGTAGTCCATTTACACCAAGTGTTGCAGTTACAAGTACACTTTATGTAACAGCAAGCAATAGTGTTTGTACCGGCGATTCTACACCAGTTGTTATCACTATTAATCCAATTCCAGCAACGCCTTCTATTACGGTTGGTGCAGGCAATAATATTTACTGTCAAAACCAAACTGTAGGAGCAATTATAGCAAGTGGGCCGAGTACAATTGTTTGGTATAGTAATGCAGGATTAACCAATGTTGTAGATACAGGAGCAACTTTTACACCAATAGGATTACCATTAGGCACTACAACTTATTATCTGATAGATTCATCGGCAGCAGGATGCAAGAGTGCAAACTCAACTACTGTTTCAGTCACTATAAATGCTACGCCAAATACACCATTAGTAGTTGGTCCAACAACATACTCGTATTGTCAAAATCAAACCGTTGGGGCAATTACTGCAAGTGGTGCAAGCACCATAGTGTGGTATAATAATGCAGGATTAACAAACGTAGTAGATACCGGAACAACTTACACCCCAATAGGCTTACCTGTTGGAACAACTACTTATTATTTAGTAGATTCATCGGCAGCAGGTTGTAAAAGTACAGGAACAGCTACTGTATCAGTTACTATAAATGCAACGCCAAGCACACCAACAGTAACTACTGGTTCTTCGATGACAGCTTGTCAAGGAAGCTCAGTTCCTAATATTAATGCTACAGGTAATGGTACTTTAGTTTGGTATACTAATGCGGCATTAACACCTCCTGCTATAAATACAGGAAACACCTATACGCCAATCAATTTAGCATCGGGAACTACTACAACATATTATATAACGGATACTTCGGCCACAGGTTGTAAAAGTTCAGCAACAACAACTGTTTCTATTACTGTATATCCAAAACCTGTAATAACAGGTAATGCAACTATAGATAGTTCTAAATGTGGTAAAAACAATGGAGCTGTTTTAGGCTTAACTGTAAATAATGGTACACCATTATATACGTATCAATGGGTAAATTCAAGTGGTACTACAGTAAGTGATTCATTAAATCTTACAAATGTGGGTGCAGGTACCTATAGTTTAATTGTAATTGATGCAAATATGTGTAGAGATACAAGTAGCGGTTCAGGTTTTGTAGTTGGAGGCTCTAATGCTGTAACAGCGAATTTTAATCCAAGCATAATTGAAGGACAAGCACCTTTGGCTGTTACTTTTAGTAACACATCATCAGCAAGCGCTACTGCTTTCGGATGGAATTTTGGAGCTAACACCGGCACTTCTACTCAGGTAAATTCTGGATACACCTATACAACTACAGGCACTTATACGGTTACTTTAGTTGCCTATGGTAGCGGCAATTGCTCTGATACAGCAAGAAAAGTAATTACAGTTGATGTTACTGAAGTACTTATTATCCCAAACATTTTCTCGCCTAATGGGGATGGCATAAATGATCAGTTCTTTCTTACAAGTACTGGCATCAACAGTTTAAATTGTGATATTTATAACCGTTGGGGAGAGTTAATTTATACACTTAAAGCGCCAAACCAATCATGGGATGGAGTAATGAATAATGGAAACCATGCTACCGAAGGAACTTACTTTTACATACTTCAGGCATCAGGTTATGATGGTAAAGAATATAAAAGAAACGGACCACTTACTTTGGTGCGATAAATTAATATTTGTTTTTTATTTTAGGGTTACATAGTTTAGTTATACAAAAAAACAGCTGCATATTTTGCAGCTGTTTTAATTTTAAGTAGACCAAAAAATTATTTAGAAATAATAATTTTTTTATTAGTTACACCATTGTTATCAGTAATTTTAATATTGTATACACCATCTGGCAAATCGCTGCCGTTTATAATTGTTTTGTTTGTTATAGGTTTACTAATAACTAACCTTCCGGTTAAATCAAACAATTCTAATAATTGTAGGGTTGTTGCAGATGTTTCTACCATAAAATTACCATTACTTGGATTAGGATATACGGTTACCTGATTACTGATACCTTTTACCTGCTCTATACCGGCAGGAAGAGAAGTGCTAATGTCATCAACCAAAAACACACTTCCTGGTTTTGGTTTTTTATCAAGTGATGATGAACTGAATAAAACATACATGGTATCGGGTGTTAAAGTATCTACATAAAACATAGTAATAGTAGCTTGTTGCCAAACAGACCCGGTAGTTACATTTGTTTTAAATATACCCCCGGCAACTACTGCTCCATGTTTTACCAAAGAAACTCTACACTCTGCCGTATCAACCCCATTTGGTTTGTACTGATAAAAAAAACTGAATTGATTTATTTTTTGCGTAAACGGGAAACCAGGATGCGATGTTGATGTTGTTTCGTTTACAAAACCATTATATAAAATACCCAATGTATCATAATAATTATGCCCTATATACGGCACACCCCAAGCCTTATAAATATTCCATGAAGTAGGCGTGTAAATTACGGTTTCAATTTTTGCTGAATAACTCCCCGAATGCGCGGTATCGCATCTAAAAACAGATAGGGGGCTGCTTCCTACAGCTGAATTATTAAAAATGTTATAATCCCACCAACCCGTAGTACCGTTGCCGCTGTTGGGGTTCATGGCTGTTGGTACATAAGTATCAGTAGTCCAGGTTTCAAAACCGGGATTAAGAATTTGAGCCCTTGTACATAAGGAAAAAATAATGCTTAAAGTAAATAGTGTTTTTTTCATATTGTTTTAATTAGTTACTCAAAAATAAGCAAAAACTCACAATTAATGAGCTATATTTATGACTATGAAGAAAACCAAAAAATATTTTATATTTGCTTCTACCTAAATTTACTTTGTGAAACAACTTGACTTTATTCTACTTTCCGTTTTCTTTTCGTTTAATGCATTTGCACAAGACCCGCTAGAGGAAAAAATTACAGACCTTGTTAAAAACAACGATTATAAAGACGCCGTACCTGTATATCAAAAACTGGTAAAAAAACATCCCGATAACGAAGAATATAAATATCAATTGGGAAAATGCCTTTTAAAAACGCATGGGAATAGAGTAGAAACTATTAGCCTTTTTGAATCATCGTTATCAAAACGAAAACCTGATGCTGAAGCTTTTACATATATGGGGCAGGCTTACCAACATGATTTGCAGTTTGATAAGGCTATGGAAGCATATAACAAAGCCAAAGCTATTGCGTCAAAGCCTCAATTAGCTAAAATTGAACGGCAAATTGAAACCTGCTTGCACGCAAAAGAATTAATTATATATCCTATAAACGTAACCTTTACCAATTTAGGCAACGTGGTTAATTCTGAGTTTGCAGATTATTATCCAATTATTCCTGATGACGAATCTTTTTTAATTTTTACTTCGCGTCGCCCTGAAAAATTGGCGAGTCGCCCTGAAATGGATGGTTATTTCCCCTCTGATATTTATACTGCTTCGCCTAAAGATGGAAAATGGATTGAACCAAAAGGTTTAGGAGCAAATATAAATACACATTTTGATGAAGAGGCTGTGGGAATTAGTCCGGATGGAAAAAAATTAACGGTTTATGTTGATCATATTGATAGTTCGGGAAATCTTTATCTAACAGAGCCAAACAAAACAGGTGTGGGGTTTAAAAAAATAGAAAGGCTTGATGAAAAAATTAATGAGGGTTTTGAATCAACTGGTTCTATGAATAATGTCGGAGATGTATTTGCGTTTTCAAGCAATCGTAAAGGTGGGGCAGGAGAAAAAGACATTTATATTATTCGCAAACTCTCTAGCGGCAAATGGGCTTTACCGCAGAATTTGGGTGCAAATATCAATACAAAATACAACGAAGATTTTCCACACCTCACCAAAGATGGTAAAACACTTTACTTTGCATCAGAAGGGCATTCGAGTATGGGAGGTTACGACCTTTTCAAATCAGAGTGGAACGAAGAGCAAAAAAGCTGGTCTGCCCCTCAAAATTTAGGTTACCCAATAAACGATACATATGATAATGAAAGTATATTTTTTGTAGGCGATGGAGCTTATGCTTATGTATCTACTATTAAAGATGCAGGATTGGGCGATAGAGATATTTATAAAATAAAGTTTAATGAAATTGATACACGCTATTGCATTATTACTGGATACGTAACCACGTTAGATTCTTCGGATGCGACAATTAAAATTTCTATCAGGGCTTCTAAACCCGAAACTAAAGAAGTTTTAAAATTTGTACCTGTGCAAAAAACCGGAAAATATGTAATGGCATTACCCCCGGGTAATTATACGTTAGATATAAAGGCTGATGGTTATGATGAAATTGTTACTTCGTTTATAATTTACGATTTACCCTTTCAACCTGAAAGAACAAAAGACTTTTCGCTTAAGCAAAGCCCGAAATAAAACGCCAAAGCAAAAGAGCTGTTAGCTATTTGTAAAATTACCATATCAGATTTGTCAGAACGCAAAGCCACCCTGCGCGAAAAACAACAGGGCTTAGATTTAACCGATTATTTGGTAGGTTGTTGATAGATAAAAACAAAACCCCTTAAAAGACTTATCTTAAAAGGGGTTTTTTGTTAGTGGAGGCAAGTGACCTATTGTCGAACTCCTTCTGGCTAGATTTCAAGCAGTTACTTAAATCCGTCAAGTGATTCTTAAATTGAGTTACTTGACATAATTAGGAAAAACATGCATTTAAAGCAATTGACAGAAATGATTAACTGGGGTGCTCGTTACCCTTTACCAATGGATACGCGAGTTGTACACAAATTTTCTGAAGCTGTTCCTTCAAATATGGTTTATGGTTTTCACATTCTTGATGTAATGGAGCCTTTATTCAACGTATTTGAAAAAGAAGACAAAGGTATGAGCTTAAATAATAACGTATAAGATTATTTCAAAATATGTAAATAAGAGTCGAAATCAGTTTTCAATTCATACATAATAAGATAAGGTATTAGATAATAGAGTCACTATAAAATATTTTTTTTATACCTTTATATATTAATAATAAAAACAAATAGTAATGGGAACTTGGAACATAAGTAACACAATTGACGAGGGTGGGTTTGGAAAAGTCCATGTAGTAACTGATTCAGTTTCTGGGCAACAGGCCGCTTTAAAGGAATTGAAAAGCCTTCACCCAAATAATGTAACAAGGTTTGCAACAGAAATAAAAATTCTTCAAAACTATAATCATAATCATATTATAACCGTTCTTGATTCAAACATAAATGGAAATCCTCCTAAAGTTGGCCCTTGGTATGTTATGGAATATATGAATGGTGGCTCTTTAAAAACAAAAAATGCAGAAATGTTTAGAAATGGGCTTTGGGCACAAAAATGGGCGTTTGAAAATGTAATTTTCCCTGTACTTGATGCTATGCAATATGCACATTCACATAACACCCACCCTTCCTATCATAGAGATTTAAAGCCTGCAAATCTTTTATTTACTAACCAAAATCATATTAAAGTAGCAGATTGGGGAATAGGAAAAGATATAAATAGAACATCTATAACTTTAACCGTTGGAGGAATGGGAACTCCGGGTTATTGCTCGCCTGAACAATGGTTTCATCCTTCTACTTTAGGCGTGGTTGATCAGAGAACAGATATTTATTCTTTAGGTGTTATTTTTTATGAGATGATGACAGGAAGGGTACCACAAATATTTAATGGTGCGACAGCACAGCAACTTCATGTTGCACCACCTTCACAATTTCACTCTTCTATCATTCAAAAAGCACCACGTCTTGATAATGCAATTCTAAGAATGATGGCTTTTGATGCAAGCAATCGCTATCAAACAATTCAACAAGCAAGAACCGAATTAACTTCAATATACAATTTAATACCCTAAAATGTTTAACGATAAAAAGAAAATACGTCCTATTACTCTTTTCACTCAAACTAATGTGGGAAAAGAAAGAGATAATAACGAAGATAGTGTCGCTTCTTTAGTACTAAATGCCAATAGTTCTAAGAAAGAATTTGATTGTGGTATTCTTGTTGTTGCTGACGGAATGGGGGGGCATGAAATGGGAGAAGTTGCATCAGATATTGCAGTTAAAACTTTTGTAGAGAAAGTTTTGCATAATATTCTTCATTCTTCAAAAGATAAATCTAAAATAGATTTTTCTGAAATACTTGAAAAATCGGTAATTGCTGCAAATAAAGAAGTAATAAATATGGCGGGGGGTAAATCTAATCGTATGGGTACAACTTTAGTTGGCGCAATCATTTTTGATAATCGTGCATATATTGCTAATGTCGGAGATTCAAGAGCCTATTTAGTGAAATCAAAAAAATCATTGATTCAAATAACCAAAGATCATTCTGCTGTGCAGGCAATGTTAGACGCAAACATTATTACTAAAGAACAGGCAAAAAACCATCCAAGGAAACATATTATTACTAAGTCTCTTGGGTTAAACGAGGAGATACGTCCTGATATTTTTGAACAAAATCTTGATGATGGTGTTTTATTGCTTTGTTCCGATGGATTATTTAATATGGTGGATGATGAAGATATTATCCAGGCTGTAAATGGAAACATTTATAATACTGCGGAGGATTTAATTACGCTTGCAAACAAGCATGGTGGATTAGATAATATTAGTGTTGGTTTAGCAAGCTATAATTCATAGGCAGCTTCCTGACGAAAAACTTAAACGTAAGCAGATAAAAAAAGGTTTGATTTTCGTTAGTTCAAATAACATCATTCTTCTATTGATGTTATGATTTTTTCTATTCTATATGATGTTTCATTTTATTAAATACAATTGATCTTTTTATTGCGTCTTCTAATTCGACTTTTATCTTAAAATTTTCCAGCCCCTTTATCCTTTCATTTATTAACTGGATTTCTTTATCAGTAAAAAGTAACCCACTTATTGGGACCATTTTTAGTTTGAAATCTTCGTATATATACCAGTACATATTTGCCTTTCCATAAAGTTGCTTATCTGTTAGGTACTCATATTTCCTCATTAAATCCATTTTTATTTCTGCTTCTCCATTTGTAAGGGCATTAGAATACAATTCATTGTATATTTCATTATGCTCAAGCTCCATAAATTCAATAATCTCTTTAGTATAAACAAAAGTAAGTCCTGTATGGAAATTGTTTTTTTCGCAAATTATGAGAAAAAAAGATTTGTACTCTTCGCCAATCTTTGCAACATCAATAAACATCCAATATTTTGCAAGTTCGGGTGTTTGGTGACACCAAAAGTTTGAGTGGTTTTTCTCTTGAATTACATCACCGGTTAATCTATGGAGTCTTTCGTTTAAAGTTTCATGAAAAACCGCAATGATTTTTATAAACTCTTCTGGCTTTAAATATTGTTTCAAAGCACCCCAAAGAAGATATTGAGATTCGTTATCAGTTTTTCCTTCAAATGTTTCATCTGCAACATAACCAACAACATTCTTTTGCTGATCATAAAAAAAATTAATCATAGGCTTCTTAAGCCCTATGCCCTCAATTATGCGCTTTATTTTTTCAAGTAATTCCATTTTGCTATACCGATTTCTGTTATTAAATGTGTTGCATTAAATAATTCTGAACATTTGTAAAAAAAGTACTTATTAATATCTTTATGTTTAGTATTGGCCATTTCATGACCGAATTGTCTCTTTAATCTTTTTTCAGAATAATATCGAAGATTATTGTTCCAAACCTTTTTAGCTTGTTTTATTGCTACAATAATTGCTTCCCTTTCTTTTTGTTCTTTTTTATTCCCCTCATCAAAAAGTGTGGTTAATTTAGAATCTATCAGTAAATTTTCTAAATCATGTTTAGAGTCAAACATCGGATTATATTTAAGTATGTAGGCCCTTAACATACATTCTATAGCTACACCTGCTGAATAAACAGTAAAAATTATCCGATCTTGTTCCTTCGAAAGGTGCTTAAAATCTTGCAATCTTTCTATTGCGGCGGTATAATAGTCTGTATCTGTATAATCCATAAATGCTCAATCAAATATAATGAATTGCAAAACAATAAAAATAAAAAGTTATTTATGGAAAGCTGAGTAATAACTTATAAGAAGAATCGAAACTGAAAATATTTGTTGAAACAGCTTGAAAACTATACACGTATTAAAAACTGAAAAAAATGTAAATTCACATTTCGAATTAATCCCGTATTACAAATACATGAAGTACATAGAAAAAAACAGGCTTGAAAAATTCTTAAACCTAAAAGGCTATCAATTAGAAGGTGCCTTCGAATCAACAGAAACAAAGCAAGCTTTTGCAAAATGGGTAAAATCTACCAATGAAAAATTACATGTACCTAAAAAGGATTATTTCCAAAGCTCAGAACTGCCGCAAATATTTAATAGCCAAGAATTGTTAAACGAGTTCAGGAAGTTTTAAACACAGCATTTAATTGAGATTTAATTTTCGTAATTTGGGTATATTGAACTGAGTTAGCTAACCTTAATATTTTGCAATATGTTTGAGTTAAGTAAAAGCATCTTGGAAAAAGTAAGTTTTGATAAAACACTTTTTCGTAAAGAATTGAAAAAAGCCATTAAATGGGCTAAGCCCAATGAAAAAACTTTATTGAAAGTATGGTGTCTGGCTACATTTGGACATCAATATGCAGAGGAGATAATGGAAGTTTTTAAAAACACTGCGTAGGGATTAGAATAAACAAAATATACTTTATGTGGTGGATTTACGCTTTATTATCAGCTCTATTTGCTTCTCTTACTGCCATCTTTGCCAAAGTTGGGATTAAAGGAGTTGATTCAGATTTGGCAACTGCAATTCGTACCGTCATCATTTTAATAATGGCTTGGTTAATTGTTTTCTTTAAAGGAAGCTTTCAGTCGTTCACTTCATTGACAAAATATAATATTATTTTTATCTGCCTATCAGGAATTGCAACAGGTTTATCATGGATATTTTATTTTAAGGCCTTGCAACTGGGTAAAGTATCACAGGTTGCCCCGGTAGATAAATTAAGTGTGGCACTAACAATAATTCTTTCTGTTGTTATTCTTAAAGAAGTTCTTACACTTAAAGTAGCTATTGGGGCTGTTTTAATTATTGCTGGAACAATTTTATTGATTTTGTAAAATTTGTTTTTTAAAAGCAGTGAGGTTTGCTAAAATCTCCTTAAAAAGCTGTCAGCTGGAAAGTGAACTTAGGTCAACATTGACCTAAGTTGTTATGAATGGGCGATACTTACTCGTTTTTTATTGCTTATTAGTTTTAAAACTTTCATTTAACTAACTTCTTAAATACAAAAAGTATATGATTGATAAAATAAGACATGGTAATTTTTTAATTCGATTAGCCCTTAGTTATGAAGTTACTTTTTAATTATTGATTTATAAATCATCAACTTGCCCTCATAATATATAGGCAATTCTGTATCAGTTGTTAAAATTTTAGATGTAAGAAAAATGAACATTTTGTATTAAAAACATTTCGTTTTTTACAATTATTTATCGTAGAATAAAACATCACCTCTGCAACCCCAGTAAAATTAACCCAATATTACACATACGTAAGAAAAAATAACTGTCTACGGTATTACTTAGGTATTACGACTAACAAGAAAATGAAGGAATATCAATTGTTCATCAAGTAATTCGCCTAGTTCATGTAAAATATTTTATAAGCCTTCGAACTATACCTTTCTTTGCTATGTATCATATAAAACTTAAAATTTAGTATCATGGAAAATCACTTTCATTTTGGAGAAGATAAATCTTCTGAAGCAAGTAATGACGGAATTGACCGTAAAGGATTTTTGAAATGTATGGCTTGGGCCGGAACCGGGGTATTGTGGATGATGTCGGGTGGTGTTTTAAAGGCATTTGGTATGAGTGAAATGATTGACAAAACCACTGGCGGAATAAAGAAAGGACTTATAATGCCAAAATCAGATTTTAGCTTCGTTCAAATCAGTGACAGCCATATTGGTTTTAATAAACCAGCAAATCCTGATGTGGTGGGAACCTTGCTGGCAACGATTTCAAAAATCAATAATATGCCGACTGCTCCGTCCTTTGTATTGCATACTGGCGACCTTACCCACTTGGCGCAGGCAGATGAATTTGATACACTAGAACAGTCTTTAAAAAGCGTAAAAACTGAAAAAATATTTTATGTACCTGGTGAACATGACGTGACCGATAATGGAAAATTATATTTGGAACGATACGGAAAAGGAACCAAAGGAGATGGCTGGTACAGTTTTGATTCAAACGGTGTACATTTTATTGGACTTGTAAATGTTACCAATCATGTTGATGGCGGCCTTGGATATATTGGCGGAGCACAGTTAGAATGGTTGGAGAATGATTTGAAGGGACTTACAAGCAGTACGCCTATTGTAGTTTTTGCTCACATCCCACTTTGGACGATATATCCGCAATGGGGCTGGGGAACTGATGATAGTGCCAAAGCCTTATCATATCTAAAACGTTTTGGATCTGTATCGGTTTTAAACGGTCATATTCATCAGACCATACAGAAGATCGAAGGAAATATTACATTTCACACTGCTAACTCAACAGCATTCCCTCAGCCCGCACCTGGTACGGCACCTTCCGCTGGCCCAATGAAAGTACCGGCAGAGAAACTTCGCACGTTTTTAGGCTTAACAAGTGTGAACTACATTGAACACAACCATACATTGGCTATTACTGATACGCCATTAATCGAAACTGAAAAGGCTGGTGGTCAATAATAATAGGTAACTAATTAAAACATTTATTAATGAAACGAATTGCATTTATTTTACTTGTTTTCTTTACCTCAAAGATTGTTTCAGTACAATATAAACCGATTGATGAAGGCTCAGAGTTAAAGTTTACGATTAGAAATTTCGGCTTTGATGTAGCAGGTTCATTCACTGGCTTACAAGGGAATATTTATTTTGATCCTCGAAGTCCTAATAATATGAGTTTTGATGTTACAATAGATGCCGGTACTGTAAATACTGGTAATACATTACGGGATGAACATTTAAAGAATGAAGGCTATTTTGATGTCAAAAATTATCCTCGTATCCGCATTGTATCAGATAAAATTAAAGCTGGTAATAAAATGGGCTATATTTTAACCAGTAAGCTAACTATTAAAGGGGTATCCAAAGAGGTATCATTTCCTTTCACAGTTGTACCGTCAGGTGATGGATATATTTTCAAAGGGACATTCAAGATTAATAGAAAGGATTTTGGTATAGGTGGAAGCAGCACAATATCAGATGAATTAGAAGTATCATTAAGCGTACTGGTCCAAAAAAATAGTTTAGAAAATAAATAATAGTTAGTAATAAATTTTCATTTCAAAATTAGATCTATGAAAGTAAATAAGAAATTCATAGTTATTATCATGCTTGTTGCAATAATCTCAATAAGCGCATCCTTTACTCTGAAGGATTCATCCCCCCCTCATTATGAAAATTTAAAAGTGTTACCAAAAAATATTAGTTCTAAAGAACTGCAAGGGATCATGGTAGATGATTTCCAGGACGGTTTGGGTGTAACCTGTAATTTTTGCCATGCAACTGCCAAGAATGGACACGGTCTTGATTTTGTAAGTGATGCAAAACCTGAAAAGGAAATTTCACGTGCTATGATGCGTATGACTATTGGAATTAATAAAAGGTATTTTAAATTGAAACATCCGCAAATTGGAAACTCCAACCTTACAGTTACCTGTAATACCTGCCATCGGGGAGAAGCATTTCCTGATGGCATTGAGGGACAGAAATAAAATATTAACACTTAATCATTCTATCGTTTACATCTATTACCCCTAACGGTACCGCTACTAATGTTAATTTAAGTGCTCAACTAATGGTTTACTTTAAAAGTAATTTCTGATAACGCACAAACAGTTAAGCGCATCATTATCAATAACTAAAAGTTATAGTTAAAATTAGTAAAAGCCCTCGCTTGTATAGCGAGGGCTTTTTGTGGTTTGGTTTACGTTGGTGTAAAAAAACTAACCTTCTATTACACCCACACTCAAAGTAACTTTTATTTAACCAGACATAAAACCATACATATCTATATAAAACAACTATTAATCAGTAGATTGTAATAATGTAAGGTTCTTTGTCTGGTATGAATAATAGGAATGTGAGATATAGTGAAATAACTTTGTTTGTATATAGTATTCATCAATCTAAAACAAATAAGCTAATGAAAAAACTTTTATTTTTATCATCACTTTTTATAAGTGGTGTATTAAGTGCACAAGCACCATATCCGTATAGTCAGAATTTTGATGCGGTGACAACAAGTGGAACTCCAGCTACTGGTACTTTGCCTACAGGTTGGACAACATCAATTAATACTAGTTTTAAAGTGTACGGACTTGAAAATTTTGCTCCTCATGGGCAGTCGCCTAATAATGCCTGTACAACAGAAATGAATGCCTCTCATTCTTTGGACACACTTATTACACCGGTTGTAGGGATAACAGCTAATACTAAATTAGGTCTTGCTTATCGTTTTGTAAATAAGGCTGGTTATCCAAGTACTGGTTACCAACTTATAACAGGAGATCAAATTAAAATTGATGCTTACCTTGGAACATCATGGACAAATGTCGCAACAATCAATGTTACTACAAATCCTACGGCAACAAGTGCATACACTACATATACATATAATTGTACTAATTGTGCCACTCTTATAGGTTTTGGTATAACTTCTATGAAAATAAGAATGGATGTAGCTCGTGCTACAAGTGCAACAAGTGATTGGTATTTGGATGTCGATAACTTTCAAGTAGCTGATGTTCTTACTGGTATATTTACTAATACATCAAACCCTCCAAGTATATCAGTATTTCCAAACCCAAGTCATGGTAATTTTTCAGTGTCTTTAAAGAACTATCAACCAAATAATCAAGTTGAGGTAACGGTATATAATTTCTTAGGTCAAAAAGTAAAAACAATTACAGCCGAAGGTGCCGTTAACAATGAAATAAATGTTAATACAACGGGTTTAGAAAAAGGCATGTATTTAGTAGAAGTAAAATTGGGTAGTGAGGTTGCTAAAACAAAAGTTTTAATTGATTAATAAACAAATAGATAATAGAAACGGCACAGATATTAGGTTTGTGCCATTTTTTAGCCATAATGTTTGCATTGCGCTATACTTCTTTTGTAGAGATATTCATTTTATAACATTTACAAAGTGTAATTATTAATGGGTAAAAATATTTATACACTTATTTTTCTTTTTATTAGCACTTTTTTGTTCGGACAAAATAAGTCCGTTCAAAATAAAGCTAATTATACCCCACAAGATTTAAAAGATTTTGATGGAAAAGCCGCTTGGGAAATGGCAAAACAAAAGGCGCGAGACCCTAAAGGTCAGCAAGAAATTTTTGAAAGCTTAAAGTTGCGCCATGTTCAACATCAAAAAGCATTAAAAAACCCTGTAGTAACAAATAATAATACAAATTTAAAAGTAGTTAATCCTATATCTCCATATAGTGCTTATTGTCCTAATGTTGGTTTTGAAAATTTTAATTTTTCAAATTGGGTAGGTGGTACTTGGAGTAATTCAATGTATAGTGATTGGCCAACTGTTACTCCAACTTGGTCTTTGGGCATTGTAACTATGGGAAATAACAATCCTGTTCAAGCACTTTCTTCAGGTTTTGTAAGTCCAACTCAAAATAGGTTTACAATAATGACGATACCCCCAACCATAAATAATCCTCCAAATAATGTTATAGGATGGGACTCTATTGCTATAAACCCTATTACGCATCTTTCTGATATACCTTTTGTCTCTCCTTTCAGTAATGGCTCTACAGTAAGGATAGGAAATGCTAATACTGGCGCAGAAACAGAAGAATTGAGTTATAGTATGGCAGTAAGTGCTCAAAACTCTCAGTTTACGTTTTCATATGCTGTAGTTTTAAATTCAGGGTCGCATATACCTAGTGAGCAACCATTTTTTAATATTTCTATTATAGATCAGGCAGGTAACCCAATACCGGGCTGTGGTTCTTATAATGTTGATGCAACTGGTGCTGCAAGCGATCCTACTTTTAATCATGCGGTTTATTTTGATACATTTTCAAATCAATGGCTGTCATCGTTTGATACAACCTATTATAAAAAATGGACAACAGTTGGTGTTGACTTAACTGCATATATTGGACAAACAGTTACCATAACATTTAGAACGGCAGATTGTTCACAAGGTGGGCATTACGGTTATGCTTATGTTGATGCTAGTTGTACTCCGGCAATTGCTCTTGTAAATATGTGTCAAAGTGTAAACACACAACAAGTTATAGGCCCATCGGGTTATGTAAGTTATCAGTGGTACGGGCCAAATAGTCAAACAAATGCAATTCCTGCGCCTCAAGGAACAGGTGATACATTGGTTGTAACGAATGGAACTTTAGGTGACACTTATTATGTTACCGCAGTATCTGCCAATGGTTGTACAGCTACAATGGAGGCAATTTTACAATATTCTCAAATTGGTGTTTTATTTACCAATAGTACTCCAAGCTGTCAAGGAGGAAGTGGTGGTACCGCATCTATAATTGCTACGGGCAGTCCTACAGGTAGTTATATATATAATTGGCTGAATTCAAGTGGACAAACAGTAGGTACGACACAACAAGCAACAGGTTTAGCACCCGGTACCTATAGTGTGCATGTCGCTTCTTCGGTAGCAAGTTGTGGTTCTTTTGATACAGTTGTAACAGTTAATATTGCCCCGCCTATAACACTTAGCCAAACAAAAAACTTTTGCGGCAGCGCTGCATATTTAACTGCCCCGGCTGGTAGTACAGGCATACAATGGTATAGCCCTGGTGGAGTACTTATTCCTGCTCCACAAGGAACTAATGATACTATATTGGCAGTTGGTGCAGCAAATAATCAAGTTTATTCTGTAACATATAATAATGGCGGTTGCAAAGACTCATTACTTATTACACTTACCCAAGTACCTGGTGGTACTTTAAGCCATTCAGGCCTTCAAAATATTTGTGTTGGAGCAACAAACGGACAAGCCACAATTAATTTAAGTACAACAGCTGTACCGCCATATAATTATAGTGTTTCGGGTCCTGCATTTAATAATACTTTTCCGGCTTCGACTAATACAATTATACCATTAACAGGTTTGGCTTATGGTAGCTATACAGTTAGCGCTTTTGATGGAACTTGCTTTTATAGTGATGTGTTTAAAATTGATACAATTCCTGTGCCGGTTAGTATAACAGTTGCTCCTACAACTTTATGTGGTAGCAATAATGGTAGTGCAATAATGACTTTTACATTTAATTCTGCGCCACCTACATTATGCCAAACAACTACTATGGCATGTTTAAATCCTCAGCAATTTACTTGCGGGCCAAGCAATACAGTTACACCAAGTTCTTTTGATTATCCAACGCCATACGGCAATTATTATACCAAAATGCGTGCACAATATATTTACACGGCAAGTGAATTAAATACAGCGGGCATTAATGCGGGTAACCTAAGCAGCATTGGTTTTAATATAACTAACTTAAATACATCTATAACTTCATATCCTGATTTTAATATATCAATAGGATGTTCAGGGCAAAGTAGCTTTAGTCCTACATCTGATCAAACTTCATTAATTACCGGACTTACTAATGTATATAGTAATGCAAGTGCAAATATTACTTTAGGCTTAAATACATATAATTTTACTCAACCTTATTCTTGGGATGGTGTTTCTAACTTAATTGTAGATGTTTGCTTTGAAGTTCCGGGTACATTTAGTTATACAAGTAATGCGCAAGTAAGTTGTACAAGTACGGGTAATTATTCTTCTTTAACTATAACCAGTGATACTGACCCGACTTGTAATTTAAACCCAACTGCATTTTATGGGGCATATCCTATACAAATGCGACCTGTAGCTACATTTGGCTGGTGTAGTGCAATAGCAAATGCAAGTATGTATAGTTTTAATCTTAACCCAAACGTAGGCATTATTCCGGCAGGTTCTGGTATTACAACACCTACTACAAGCTTACAACCGACATCTACAAAACAGTACACTTTAACAACTACATCAAATTATGGCGGGTGTACAAAAAAGGATACGTTTACCATTTTTGTAGTTGCGCCATTTGTAATTAATATGCCAAACCCCGATACACTATTATGTACAAATAGTTCAACACAAATGCTTAATCCAATATTTACAAATTCGCTTGGAAATAATGTGCAAGAGCAGGCAGTATGGAGCACTCATAATAATTTACCGGGTTTAACAAACACAAACGCTTTTGGGGCAGCAACATTTAATCCTGCGGTAGCAGATACAGGTAAATACTATTTGGTTTTAACTGCCGGTGGTGGATGTCAGGTTAAAGACTCTATATTATATCGTGTGTATCCTTATAAATCGGCACAAATTATGGTACCCGATTCATTATTTTGTATTAATGATTTAAGTGTACAAATACCGGCAGTTTCTCCCGGAGGTATATGGAGTGGCCCTGGAATTAGTAATACTGGTATTTTCTCTCCGCAAGCAGCGGGCGTTACAAATCCTTATGTAACTATAAAATATGTAGTTAATAAAGGAACTCCTTGTGAAGATAGTTCTACTGCACAAATGAAAGTGTTTAGTAATCCAACCATAAGTTTTACAACAGATACTACCCAAGGTTGTGCACCTGTTACTAGTATTTGGTTTTCGTCAACAACATCACCATTACCGGCCAACGGAACATATTATTGGTATTTCTCTGATGGGCAAACTTCAAGTTCACCAAACGTATCACACGTTTATGTTATCCCCGGAACTTACTCGCCTAAATTAGTTTATATAGATGTAAATGGTTGTAGAGATTCTGCAATACATACAAACTCTATTATAGTTCATCCAAGACCACAAGCAAGTTTTTATGCTAATCCGGCAAGTACAGATATTTTGTCTCCGCATGTTGATTTTATAAATACTACTGTGCCAACTAATTGTATCTGGGCTTGGAACATTGCTAATGTAGATACAAGTTCAAGTAAAAATACGTCTCACGATTTTGATGTACAGGGTAATTATAATATTTTACTTTATGCTACTAATCAATATAATTGTAAGGATACTTTCTTGTTAGATTTGAGAATTAACGGGGCATATGCCTTATATATTCCATCCGGTTTTACACCCAATCACGATGAATTGAACGAAGTGTTTAAACCCGAAGGTTTTGGTCTTGCCGATAATAATATTGGATATAAAATGGAAATATTCGATAGATGGGGTGCCAGTATGTTTCAAACCACAGATGTAAACTCAGGTTGGGACGGAACAAAAAATGGTATAGTATTAGAAGAGGGTACATATGTTTATAGTGTTACTTTTAAAGATTACCAAAACGTTAGTCATTCTGTAAAAGGAACGGTAACGCTTATAAAATAATTTTCACTTAACTTATATAACTTCAAACCACTATGGAAAAAACAAATACGAAACCTTTATCCTTAATAATGTTGAATATTTTATTCTTTATTATCCATGCCAATATTTATGGAACAACTTGGTATGTTAGCACTACTGGTAACAACTCTAATAATGGCAAAAGTTTAGCTCAAGCTTTTAGTACTATTCAGCATGCTGAATCTCAAACTAATCCTGGGGATACTGTTCTCGTTGCAAATGGAACATATAACCAATCCATAAGTATAACTCGATCTGGAACAAGTAGTGCATGGATTACATATAAAGCAATTAATAAGCATGGAGCAACACTAAATACATCAAATAGCTGCTTTGTAATTGGAGGTACCAATCTCCCAACATCTTATATTATTATTGACGGTTTTGAATTAATTGCAACCGGAGTATATGGAGTTGGAGTTGGTAGTGGATATGGAGCTCACCACTTGACTGTTCGCAATTGCTGGGCACATAACTGTGGACAGTCAGGAATTCAATTAAACGATGGCGATTATAGAACTGCTGAAAATAATATATGTAACAATAACAGCTGGTTAATGCCATTATGCGGAAGTGGAATCTCATTATGGGGGCTTGCACCATTCGACAGTTTATCTGGTTATCACTCCATTGTGAAAGGGAATATATGTTACGATAATGAAAATGGACCAGCTACTAATCAAACAGATGGGGAGGGTATAATCATTGATGATAATAGAAATACTCAGTCAGGACATACAGCAGGTTCTAAGAATATTGGATACACTGGTTGTAAAGTTCTAGTAGAAGATAACCTCTGTTATTTCAATGGAGGTTATGGTATAGAGATTTATTTGAGTAATAATGCTACTGTAAGAAATAATACGGTATGGAGTAATTATAAAGATCGTGGCAACACTGGTACATGGAGAAGTGATTTGGCTGCCTCCTGTTCTGCAAATATCCTTTTTTATAATAATATCGCTGTAGCAAATTCCAATTTACGAATGGATGGGGAAACTACAAACTATTCAAATTTCTCAAATAATAGCGCTATTGGAGCTTATGCTCTATCAGGTGATATGTATGGAGCAAATTATACATATTATAACAATATAAGCTATGATATAAATAATACTTCAAGTAATTCTGTAACAAGCAATGGAATCACAATTTCTTTTAATGTTGCTAATGGAAATAAAGCTGCAACCAATCCATTATTTATAAATCCAGATACTTCCTCAAGTATTGCAAATTTTCATTTGCAATCAAGCAGCTCTGCTATTAATGCAGGTACTTTATCTTATGGAGCAGACACTACTGATTTGGATGGTAACCCAAGAGTTGTAGGTTCTACAATAGATATAGGGTGTTATGAACAACAAATTTCAACAACATCTATGCACTCTTTGAATGCATCTATTAATCCAGTTTCTATCTTCCCTAATCCGGCAAATGATTATTGTTTTCTGAATTCTGAACTCTTAAGTGATAAAAAAATCACTGTTAGGTTTTATAATACTATAGGACAGGAAATATATACAGCTCAGACTTCTTCTAAAAGAATTGATGTTTCTCGGCTACAGGACGGGCTATATTTTTATAGTCTTATTATTGAAAACGGAGAATCGATTGGAGAAGGAAAGATAATAATTCAAAGATAAATAGTTAACCTTTAAGATACTTTACATCAATTCATAACAACTTAGGACAACATTGACCAAAGTTGATTTTATACGGAAAATTTGCACCATTCATCGAATAATTCCGTTCCGATTATACTTTCAAGACTTGTATGCTGAATTAAAGCGAGTGTTCTCACAATTTCAATGGAAGGAGAATTGAATTTAATAAACACCTCAAACACTCTATCTACATCTTTATTTTTAGAAGTAGTGGTTGTGTATCCGTTTTCCATTATAAAATCAACTATTTCTTTTCTTGTATATGCTGTCTTTCTCACCGAGGCCATAACCGTTTTCTATTCCGAAATATAAAAATAAAAAACAATTTACCTCAATACTATATATCTTTGTTTTATAATTATACAAAAGTGTTTTCATATAACTCAACCAATTTATAGTTATACTCATAATAAATAACATAAACCATGAGAAAAAAACAGACGGTAACTTATTAATTAGGCCATATATCTAACCACCCACCTAGAAAAAGACGAGTAGTTAAAATAGAGGCTATTAATTTAAATAGAGTCTACCAGCCTGTCTATATCTTGGTTATCGGTAAGATTTATTTTTTTTCGCAAACGGTATTTCGTTGTGGTAATAGTATCTGGCGATATACCCAGCATATTACCCATTTGCTTATTATTTAATCTTAGTTTAATAAGGCTCATTACTCTTATTTCTGCATTGGTAAGATTTGGAAGCTTGTCTTTAAGGCGGATAAAAAAACCTTTATGTGCCTGCTCAAACAACCCCTTAAATTTTTCCCAATCTTCATTTGTTAATATAGTTGCGCTATTCAAATCACTCAAAGTGTCTATTTTCTCTTTATAAATTTCTGCTGATTTCAACCCTTTTAGTTTTTCGTTTTCAGATTTATATTCTTCAATCGCCTTATTTTTTTCAATTAAACTTTCGGTATAATTAATTAAAAGCTTTTGGGCGTTCAGTAATTCCTCTTCGGTTTTTTGTTTTTCAGCGTGCAATAAAGCTTCTTGTTGGTTAAATATTATTTTATCTTTTTTAGATTTTAGTTTTTGTCTGTTTAGTAGAAAAAAAGCTATTACAATAATTATCAAAATAATAGAAGCATAAATAAGTTGTTTTCTTTTATTCTGAGATTCGATAATTATTCGCTCTAAATCTGCCTTAGCTTTTAGTTCATTTTCTTTTTTCTCAACTTCAAAATTAGTTTTTAAATCATTTAATTGCCTGCCGTTTTCTTTATTAAAAATACTATCGCTTAATATTTTGTTTTTTTTATAGTTTTCGTATGCATCTTTATAGTTACCTATTTTGACATAAACATCGGCTAAGTTTTGGTAAGCTTCTCGTTCTCCTTCAATCGCCCCAATTTCTTTACATACTATTAACTCCGAATCACTATACTGGACAGATAATTTATAATTATTTAATCTATTATATAAACTAGCCATGTTTGCAAAAACACCTCTCATTCCTTGTTTATTATTAGTTTCTTTGGAAATTTTTAAAGATTTTAAATTATACTCTAAGGCTTTTGCATAATTTTTTTGCTCCATATTTATAAATCCAATATTAGAATAACAGTCTCCTATTCCATTTATATAATCAGTCTCTTCAAATAATTGCAATGCTTTGAACGAATATTCTAAAGCTTTTGTATAGTTTTTTTGTTCAATATAAACATTGCCTATGTTACTATAACAAACCCCCATATTTGCTTTATCACCAATTTCTGTTTTTATCTTTAATGCTTTTAATAAATATTCTAAAGCTTTATTAAAATCAAATTGCTCTAAATATAAAATACCAATACTAGCGTAACAATTTCCGGCGTTCTGTTTATCATTAATTTCTTCAAATATTTTTGAAGCCTTTAAAAGAAATTTAAAGGCTTTTAAGTGATTGGCCTTATTAAAATATGATACACCCATTATAAAACAGGATTGCGCAATTCGTTTTTTATTTTTATTTTCTTGGATGCTATTTAAAAGATTTTCTGCTTGTTCAACTAAAATAATGGCTGTATCAGGATTGTTTCCACTAAAACTCCAAGCAATGGTATATAAAGCCCTCAATCGGATAGTATCAGCCTGTGATTTGTTATTATATACACTCCACAGCGAATCAAGTTGTTCGTTTTGCGAAAAAATAGTAAATGGGATAGATAAAAGAAGACAAAGAAATCTTATTCTTTTCATAAATCTTATTTTGATAATAATTGGATAAATATTAGTTTCTAATGCTCAAATTTAAATAATATTCAGATGCTAACGTTTTATCATTTTTCCTTTCACTATTTCGGAAATGACTTTGTCTTTTAAGTTTTGACTGATTGTTATTTTTGCGTTTCCAATATCTAAGGTGCTTCCCTCTATACTTTTTACCTTATTAATATTTACAATAAACGATTTGTGGACTTTTAAAAATATAGTTGCCGGTAATTGTTCCTCTAAACTCTTTATGGTTATATACACCATCATTTTTCGTGTATTTGTATATAACATAACATAGTTTAGCATGGCTTCGGCGTACAGCAAATCATCATAAAAAATCTTTTCGATTTGATTATCGCATTTAATGAAAAAATGATCGTTTGATTTTTGTGGGACGCTTGTTACTGTTTTTTTAGCCGCCAAAGTTTCTTTTGCTTTTGTGCATGCTTTTAAAAACCGTTGGAAAGCAATTGGTTTTACCAAGTAATCGAGAACATCTAATCCATATGCTTCTACCGCATAATCGGCATAAGCGGTGGTCATAATAACGGCGGCTTGTGTTTTAAAGTTTTTCAAAAAATCAATCCCATTAATTTTAGGCATGTTAATGTCCAAAAAAATGATGTCAATTTCATTTGAGTTTACTAATGACAAAGCTTTCAACGGATTTTCGGCCTCACCAACCAATTCTAAAAAATCAATATCGACAATAAACTCCTGCAACACTTTTCTAGCAATGGGTTCGTCATCTATTATTACGCATTTAAGTTTCATGATAGGTTGATGGTTAAGTTTGTTTGGTAAAAAGTGTTCTCAATTTTATTTTCGAGCTCATACTTTCCAGGATACAAAAGGTCTAATCTTCTTTTTAGATTAACTAAGCCAATGCCATTTGAACCAGAGCTTAATACATTAGGCTGCGATTCGATTGAGTTTATAAATGTGCCATGCAACACATGACTATTTGTATAAAGCTTGATGACGATTTTATTTTCGTGCGAATTGCTCACAAATTTAAAGGCATTTTCAATAAGAACGACGATTAAAAGCGGTGCTATTTGCAAGCCTTCTTCGGTATTTTTTATATCGAGCTCTACAATAAGGTTTTCATTTTTTCGAAGTATAAATAATAAAA
>JABDCR010000015.1 GCA_013288015.1 Bacteroidota bacterium
AAAACCATCATACTCTGAAGAACCAAATTCAAACGTAATGCTAATTTGACTACAAAGCGGAACAAAATCAAATGCAACGTAACAAACGTCATTAATAGAGCCTGATACTATGGTGGCTAAATCAGGATCTTGAAAATTATTTCCAGTCATTTCAGAAACTATTTGTGCAGGCATTGAGGCATCAGAGGCATAGCCCGTAGTTAAAATTATTCCATTTGTTACTCCTAACGTTGCGCCTGCATAAGTAAATGTACCCGCACCATTTGCACCACAATCAATAGTAGCATTTGATACAGAAACTCCGCTTCCCAATATTGTTTGAGCAAGCGTGGTAGCAATAGAATTATTAGTAACTGTTAATTGAGAAAAACCATTTACCCGTACTAATACAGAAAAAATTAAAAAGAGTAAACTTTTTTTCATCAGAAAAAATAATTTAATCCTATAAAGATAATAAAAATTTAACGATTATTTCAGTTTTAACAAAGCAACGCTTTCTACGTGCAAGGTTTGTGGAAACATATCTACTGCCTGCACTTTTAACACTTCGTATTTTTCGGCCAGCATAGCCACATCTCTTGACTGCGACGCAGTATTACAGCTTACATATACAATTTTCGGGGGAGCCAATTCCAAAATTTTAGCTACTACGCTAGGGTGCATGCCCACACGAGGCGGGTCGGTTATAATAACATCAGGCTTTCCATTAGCAGTAATAAATTCATCATTTAAAACATCTTTCATATCGCCCGCATAAAACGATGTGTTACCAATATTATTAATGCGTGCATTTTCTTTGGCATCCTCTATGGCTTCGGGTACAGACTCCACTCCCACCACATGCTTGGCGTTTTTAGAAACAAACAAAGCAATAGTGCCAGTGCCGGTATATAAATCATATACCACTTCATCGCCCTTTAAATCAGCAAAATTTCGGGTAATTTTATATAGTTGATATGCCTGTTTTGAATTTGTTTGGTAAAAAGATTTTGGACCAATTTTAAATTTCAAACCCTCCATCTCCTCATACATAAATTCGTTACCACTAAAACACTGCACAGGCAAATCGTAAATAGTATCATTGCCTTTTTGATTTATTACATACAACAAAGCCGTTATTTGAGGGAAAGTTTGTTTTACATGACTCAATAAGGCGTTTATTTTCTCAGCGTCATTATCATAAAAAGAGAACACGCACATAACCTCGCCTGTTGTAGAAGTGCGTATAATAAGCGTACGCATTAAGCCTGCTTTATCTCTGATATTAAAAAAATCATAGCCTTGAGCAAGCGCAAACTTTTTTACTTCGTTACGTATTTGGTTAGATGGGTCGGGTTGTAAATGACAATGCTGCACATCCAGCACTTTATCAAATGCACCCGATACGTGAAAACCGCAACCATTGTGATTTTCAATAACATCTTTATTTTTTACCTCTTCTGATGTGAGCCACTTTTTATTAGAAAAACCAAAATCCAGTTTGTTACGGTAGTAATAAATCTCTTCGCAACCCAATATATCAAAGGTTTGCCCTACTTCCACTTTGGCCAATCTTTTAAAGGCGTTTACCACCTGATTTTGCTTGTAATGTAATTGCGCTTTGTAATTAAAATTTTGCCATTTGCAGCCACCACAAGTGCCAAAATGCTGGCAATGGGCTTCTACTCTATGTTCAGATGGTTTAACTAACTGAGTTATTTTAGCAAATCCAAATTTTCTTTTCTTTTTATACACATTAATGTTACATACATCACCCGGTACGGCACCTTCAACAAATACAACCCATTCATTTATTTTGGTAACACCTAATCCTTCTGATGATATGTCTACAATTTCAATATTCTCAAATGTCTGCTGCGTAAATTTTTTACTCATCTCCGTAAAATATAGGGCTAGGTTGTTTCTTTTTATTAGGCTGGTATAAAGGTTGTTGTGGTTGTCCTTCTTGTGGCATTTGCTGTTGCTGCTGTTGGCCACCTGCTTTGTATTTTCTATAATAATACATAATAGGCGCATACAAATCGTAGCCATCGTGGGTTAAAATAAAATCGTTGTTTACACGCCAGGCGTATCGCCTAAAATCTTCGAAATTTATGGTTTCATCTTCGGTTAATTGCCTCAATATTTCGGGGTTAAATTTCTTGTTTACTTCTTCCTGAATTAAAATATCCTGAAATATTTGCTGCAGTTTACGTTGTTCTTTTCCCTTACGACTAAACTGGTCGTATAAAGCAGTTATAGGACTACTAAGAGCATCTATTCCTTTTGGGGCAGCATGCTGCTTAATGTAGCGCTTCATATAATCAATCTCATTCGGTTTAATTTTATTAGCAACAACAGTAACACTTTGCATGCTAACCATCATGGTGTGCATTACAATTTTTACCGGTTTTTTCATGCTATCATTTAAGTTCTTAATAAGCGATACGGGATATTTTCTACGAGCATAACCTACATACTGAAAAGTAAGCGTATCGCCGTCTCCGGCAATGATGCTGAATTTTCCATTATAATCGGTAATGGTTCCGTTACCGGTTTTTGAATTAAGGAGATACACATAAGGCATAACTGTTGTACTATCTTGTTCTACAACCGTTCCGCTTATAACATACTTACGCTCAGCTTTTTGAGAAAAGCCTTTACAAGCATACAATGCAGCAACTATAAATAAAATTTTCCTTATCAAAACTGCTTAAAAATACATTTAAAATCTTATCCACACTCGTTAAAAACTCACAACACAAAAGTAGCTTTTTAATATTATCTTTGTGTGGATAGATGGAAGAACCCTTTGTAGTATCGGCGCGTAAGTATAGGCCTCAAACTTTTGAGACCGTTGTGGGGCAACAACATATTACCACTACACTTAAAAACGCCATTAAAAATAATCATTTGGCGCAAGCCTTTTTGTTTTGTGGTCCGCGTGGTGTAGGTAAAACTACTTGTGCCCGTATTTTAGCAAAAACCATCAATTGCTTTAACCTTACAGCAGAAACAGAAGCTTGCGACAAATGTGATAGTTGTACCTCGTTTAATAGTGGACAATCATTAAATGTATTTGAATTAGATGCTGCATCAAACAACTCGGTTGAAGATATTCGTAATTTAATTGACCAAGTGCGTTTTGCACCACAGCTAGGTTCGCATAAAGTGTATATAATAGACGAGGTTCACATGTTATCGTCTGCAGCATTCAATGCCTTCCTTAAAACACTGGAAGAGCCTCCTAAACATGCCATCTTTATTTTAGCTACTACCGAGAAGCATAAAATAATTCCTACCATTTTATCTCGTTGCCAAATTTTTGATTTTAACAGGATTAAGTTAGATGATATATCTAACCACCTTGGATATATTGCCAAAAAAGAAGGCATTACAGCCGAAGATGAAGCCCTGCGAATAATTGCCCAAAAGGCCGATGGCGGCTTACGCGATGCCTGCAGTATGTTTGACCAAATGGTAAGTTTTGGCGGAAACACCCTCACTTACAAAACAGTAATTGAAAACCTGCATGTGCTTGATTACGATTATTATTTTAAAATAACTGATGCACTTAATACACAAAACACATCAACTGTTTTATTAACCTTTAATGAAATTTTAGATAACGGTTTTGACGGGCATCATTTTATTGCAGGTTTAGGAGAACATATACGCAACCTGTTAGTTTGTAAAGATGCTGCCACCATTCAGCTTTTAGAAGTAAGCGAAAATATTAAGCAGAAATATTTGCAGCAAGCACAAGGTTGTAGTACACAATTCCTTTTAAAATCCTTAGGCATTATTAATAGATGCGATATAAGTTATAAAACAGCTAAAAATCAGCGATTGCAGGTAGAAATTGCATTACTGCAAATAAGTTATTTAAATGCCGCATCAATTGATGCGGAAAAAAAAAAGATAGTGCAGAATCAGGCGTAGCCGAAAGTACCGTTTCATATACCCTTGAAGCTCCTAAGCAAGAGAAACCAAAAGTTCCTACTCCAAGCGTAACAGAAACTCCTCAGCAAAAAACCACTACCAAACCAGTTGGTGCTTTTAAGGATTTAAACATTAGTGATGGCTTTAGGTTGAAACAAGCGCAACAAATTGTTGACCCAAACAAAACCGAATCTGCTGAAACAAAAACCAGCGTAAGTTATACCCAAGCATTTACTTTAGAACAGTTACATCAAAGTGTAGTTGATTATACAAAAAAAATGCAGGAGCAGGGCAAAAAACAAATTGCGGTAATGCTTCGTCCTGAGGTTATATCCTTACAAAATGAAATTGAAATAATTGTTGGCATTGAAAACAAGGCACAACAAGATGGCTTTGAACCAATGAAACAAGATTTTTTAGATCATGTGCGTAGAGCCTTAAATAACCAAACCATTACCATGCGAATGGAAGAAAAGGCTGCCGACCCAACCAAAAGAGCTTATTCCCCATCTGAAAAATTTGAAACCATGTTGCTTAAAAACCCAGCCCTGCTAACTTTAAAAAACAGATTGGGCATGGAGTTAGACTACTAATGTACGTGTTGTCCGCCGTTGATAGAATAATTAGCCCCTGTTATAAAGCTTGATTTATCTGACGCAAGGAAGGAAACTAAATGTGCTACCTCTTCTGTTCCACCCAATCTTCCCATAGGCACTTGTGCTACAATTTGGTTAAGTACTTTTTCGGGTACCGCCATAACCATATCAGTTGCTATATAACCCGGTGAAATGGTGTTTACTGTAATGCCAAACTTAGCAACTTCCATAGCTAGGCTTTTAGTAAAGCCATGCATGCCTGCTTTTGCAGCACTATAATTAGTTTGTCCAAATTGCCCGCGTTGTCCATTAACTGATGATATATTTATTACACGTCCAAATTTTCTATCCATCATGCCTTGTAAAACATTACGAGTACAATTAAACACACTATTTAAGTTAGTACTTATAACTGCATTCCAATCATCCTTAGTCATATTGATAAGGCGCATATCGCGGGTTATGCCTGCGTTATTTACCAATGTATCAACAGGGCCAATATCGGTTTCAATTTTTTTAATCATCTCGGCCGTGCTATCAAAATCACTAACATCACCATAAAATAATTCTACATGACAATTATCTTTTTTCATGTCAGCCAACCAAGGCTCCGATTTTTCTTTGCTGCGGTAGTTACCCACTACATGGTAACCATCTTCAAATAATTTTTTGCACATAGCTGTGCCCAATCCACCTGTTGCGCCAGTTACTAAAACAACGCGTTTATTCTGCTTATCCATTCCACAAATTTACATCCGAAGTTATTGTTTTCGGATGACAAATTCAACTTTTTGAGGTGATATTTGTGTTATCTTACTGTCAATAATAGATGAAGAAACGGTTACAGTAAGTTTTTCTTTTTGATTAACTGTTTGTTTAAAATCTACAAAAGCCTTGATAGTTGATGCATTCAGGCTATCAAACAAATTATAAGGAACTGTTATAGTTACATTTACAGTGGCAGGAAATGTTTTAACACTTGTGTTTACAGGTGCATTTAAAACCTGAACTGGCAGCTGAATTGTTTTTTGCGCATATTCGTCTAGGTTAATTTGCAGCGTAACTTTTTGAGCGGATAGAGCTACTAAACCATCTAGCTCTTCGGGCAACTGAATATCAGTTTGCTGTTCTACTTTTTGATTTAAATTATTCAAAACCAGCTTTTCAGTATAAAGCGTATCTATTTTAGCAAGTGTTGCGCTATCAGAACTTATCGTAATATATTGAGGGATAACTTTTATGCGTTTAAAAATGCCCTGCGGAATATTGTAATTTATTTGCACCTGCGGTTTTATAAACACTTTTTTGGTAAATGTTTTCCCGAAAATAAAATGGATGCTATCGGGTTTTACTTTTATTAAATCTACATCCGTATTTAGTAGTTTAGATAGATTGCCAATAAAGGCAACTGTGTTTATAGCTGTATTTCCCGAAAGCGATTTTTTGCTAGTTACCGCGCTAACATCAATGGTAATTTCGGCAATAGATTTTTTTACCAACAGCATTAAAAGCTTGGCACCACTTGTTTTTATATCTGCCATAATATAGGGAGGCAGTTTATTTACAATGCGCTTACCAACCGGGTAGTTTACAAACTTAACCGGTATAGCAACCGTACGGGTATAACTACGGTTTAAGGCAGATATAAGCCACAAAAAAGCAGAGATTAAAAGACATATAAAAAAAGAAAATATCCTGCGTGTAGGATATTTTCTTTTTATGCTTGATACATCTTTGTTTTGCAAAACAAAAATTATTTTGCTTCGGCGTTGATGCCTACAGTGTTATCAACCGATAAAGCTGTTTTCGAAATTTTTAATCTGTTACCACCTTCAACTTCAATGGTAAAAGTAGTGTCATTTATTTCGGCAATTTTACCATGTATGCCACCAATGGTAACAATTTTGTCTCCTTTTTTAATTTCGGCCATAAATTTTTTAGCTTCTTTTTGCTTTTTCATTTGCGGACGAATCATAAAAAAATAAAATACTACTACTATTAGTACTAAAGGTAAAAAGCTTTGAATAGAACCCATTACACCACCACCCGCTGCCGGTGCTGCTGCATCTAATAACATAAAAGTTGTTTGCATGTTTTGTCTTATTTATTTAATTGATAATTGATTACTTTTTTTCTGGTGATTCACTCGGTACAATTACATTGCCTGTAATAGTAATAAAAACAGTATTAGGCTCGCAGTTAGTAAGTACGCTTACACTTTTATTTATCATCCCCTGTTTACCATTGCTATCAAACACTACATCAATAGTGCCTGTTCCACCCGGTGCAATGGGCTCTTTAGTTGGTTCGGCAATGGTACAACCACAGCTTCCTTTAGCTGATGTGATAATTAGATTCGATTTCCCCTCGTTAGTAAAAGTGAATTTATGCGACACTTTTTCACCTTGTATAATCTTCCCAAAATCGTAAGTGCCTTCGGCAAACTTAATAACGGGTAATTTATCTTTATCAACTTTACCGTTAGCAGTACCCGAGAAGTTTACTATCTCTCCATTAATTTTTCCGTCTTTCTCACTTTTATTTCCGCAAGAAAAAAGAACGACAGTGCTTATAAGTACAATTAATTTCTTCATTACAAAAAATTTTGGCAAAGATAGAAAACAATTCAGTTTTACATAACCCACCAATGATGTTATATTTGTGAAGAAATTAAAGCGTAAATTTTATGTTTTCGGCCATTTATGAAGGAATTTTACTGGGTATTTTTGTAGCCTTTTCAATAGGCCCTTCGTTTTTTGCGCTAATTAATACCGGCATTCATCATGGCTTTAAATCGGGGGCAGCAGTAGCTTTTGGTATTTTACTCAGCGATTTATTTTTTGTTTTTATAACTGTATCGCTTATCCATTTCGGTATGGCCGATTTAATTAGCAATCCTAAGCACCAAGCCTTTATGGGTGTTATTGGGGGCATTGTATTGATTGTTTATGGTGTAGTGCATTTTATACAAAAAGAAGCTAAAAATCAGGCAGAAACAGAAATTGAAATAAAATCACCTAAAGTTTTTGCACTAATTGTAAAGGGCTTTTTTTTAAACCTTTTTAACCCATTTGTTTGGATTTTTTGGATGGCTACATCTACTGCTATCAGTAGCAAGTATGAGTTTCATATATCACGCATTATTGTGTTTTATATATCTACTTTAAGTGTGGTAATTTCTACTGATTTACTTAAAACCTTTGTAGGACATAAGATAAAAAAATGGCTTAACGCAACTGTATTAAGGCGTATACGTCATGTTACGGGTGGCTTGCTTATTGCATTTGGTTTATATTTAATTTATAAAGTGTTTTTTCTACATTAAATGAGGGCTTTAAAACTTTTAGCTTTAGCTATTTTATCGGGTTTATTGCTTGGCACATCTTGGTTTCCACCGTTTACCTGGGTGGCTTTTATAGCTTTTGTGCCCTTATTGGTTTTAACTGAGCAAATACAAAGCAGTACCATTAAAAGAAAAAAGTTCTTCGTTTTTTTATTAGCTTACCTAACCTTTTTAATTTGGAATGTTTTTGACACTTGGTGGATTTGGTACGCATCAGATGGCGGAGCTGTAGCGGCTTTTGTAGCCAACTCCTTATTAATGGCCTTGACTTATTTACTTTATTTTGCACTTCGTAGGAGGGTAAAAGACTCAATTTATAGTGTCTGGATTTTAATTCCTGTGTGGTTATCCTTCGAATATCTACATACTAAATGGGATTTAGCCTGGACATGGCTTACCCTTGGTAATGTTTTTGCCTTTGAACATAACTGGGTGCAGTGGTATGAGTTTACAGGAGTTTCAGGTGGAACAGTTTGGATATTGGTAGTAAACATTATTTTATACCAAATACTACAATCTAAGCTACAAGAATCAAAAATAAGGTTAGCTGCTGTAGCTCTTATTATTTTAATTCCTATCGGAATTTCACGCATCCTTATTAGTACTTCTAGTTTAGAAACTAATAGCAAAACCGACCAACAAGTACTGATTGTTCAACCCAATATAGACCCCTACAACGATAAATTTAATGGTGACTTTCAAGGTCAGTTACAAGGAGTTTATAACAAAATAAAAAATAAAATAACACCAAAAACTAAATACGTTGTACTGCCCGAAACTTTTTTAACCGAAAGTCTTTGGGAAAATAATATTGAAAATTCGTATTCTATAAAATTTTTAAAAGATAGCTTGTTGACAAAATTTCCTGATTTAAATATTGTTATTGGAGCAACAACTTTTTATCAGTATAGCAAAAACGAAAAACTATCTGTTACAGCCAGAGCCTTTGATAATAATGCTGAAATTTATTACGATGTATATAACACTGCTATTCAATTAAATAAAATCGGTATACAGTTATATCACAAATCTAAATTAGTACCGGGTGTTGAGCGCATGCCCTACCCTTCCCTGTTTAAACCATTGGAAGAACTTGCTATTAATTTAGGCGGTACCTTTGGAAGCCTTGGTACACAAGATACTAGGGATGTATTTTTTAATGCTGATAAAAGCATTAGTGTTGCCCCTGTGGTTTGTTACGAAAGTATTTTTGGTGAGTATGTGGGCGATTATATTAATAATGGTGCCAATTTAATTTTTATTATTACTAACGATGGTTGGTGGCGCGACACACCAGGTTATAAACAACACTTGGCATACGCCCGCCTACGTGCCATGGAAACCCGCAGACAAATTGCCCGCTCAGCCAACACAGGCATTAGTTGTGTAGTTGACGAATTGGGTGATTTACATGCCGAGCAGCCTTGGTGGAAAGAGGGCTACATAATGGCCAACCTTACGCCAAATAATCAAAAAACTTTTTTTGTGCGTTTTGGCGACGTGCTATCTAAACTGGCGACTTTACTGACCTTTTTAATAATAGGACACAGCATTTTTTTAGGGTTTAAGAAGCCTAATAATTCGTAATTTTGTACCCGAAAAATTCAATCGTTCATTCAATTTAAATATAGTATGGAAAAATTTGATGTTACAGTAATAGGTTCTGGTCCTGGTGGATATGTAGCTGCCATTCGTTGTGCACAATTAGGCATGAAAACTGCCTTAATAGAAAAATATCCAAGTCTGGGTGGCACTTGCTTAAATGTAGGTTGCATTCCATCAAAAGCATTATTAGATTCTACCGAACATTATCATAAAGCAGTACATCAGTTTGCAGACCATGGCATCGAAGTAAAAGGTGTAAAAGTTGACCTCCCTAAAATGATTGAACGCAAACGTGGCGTAGTAAAAGCTACTGTTGCCGGCATTGATTATTTAATGAAGAAAAACAAAATTACTGTATTTACAGGTCATGGTTCTTTTGTAAATAAAAACATGATTGAAATTTTAAAAGCAGATGGTAGTAAAGAGCAAATTGAAAGTGCTAAAACTATTATTGCTACAGGTTCAAAACCAGCATCGTTACCGGGCATTGAAATAGATAAAAAACGCATTATTACATCTACAGAAGCTTTAGAATTACAAGAAATTCCTAAGCATATGATTATTATTGGCGGTGGTGTAATTGGTTTAGAACTTGGATCTGTTTACGCACGTTTAGGTGCTAAAGTAAGTGTGGTTGAATTTATGGATAGCATTATTGCTACCATGGATAGAGGCTTAGGTAAAGAATTGCAACGCCTGCTTAAAAAAGATTTAGGTTTTGAGTTTTATTTAAAACATAAAGTAACAGGTGTAAGCGCTAAAGGAAAAGAAGTTACTGTTAGTGCAGATAATGATAAAGGAGAAAAAATTGAATTAAAAGGTGATTATTGTTTAGTTGCTGTTGGTAGAAAAACATATACTGAAAACCTTGGTTTAGATAAAGCAGGCGTTAAAGTTGATAACCGTGGTAGAATTGAAACCGACGAGCATTTAAAAACAAACGTAGATAATATTTACGCTATTGGTGATGTAATTAAAGGCGCTATGTTGGCTCACAAAGCCGAAGAAGAAGGTGTGTTTGTTGCAGAAACCATGGCAGGACAAAAACCACATATTAACTACAATCTAATTCCGGGAGTGGTTTATACATGGCCCGAAGTTGCCTCAGTTGGCTTTACCGAAGAGCAATTAAAAGAACAAGGCAAAAAATATAAAGTAGGTTCGTTTCCCTTTAAAGCAAGTGGCAGAGCCCGTGCCAGTATGGATACCGATGGTTTTGTAAAAGTGCTGGCTGATGAAGCAACTGATGAAATATTAGGAGTACATATGATTGGCCCTCGTTGTGCTGATATGATTGCAGAAGGTGTTGTTGCTATGGAGTACCGTGCAAGTGCAGAAGACATTGCCCGTATGAGTCATGCGCACCCAACATTTACTGAAAATATGAAAGAAGCTTGCTTAGACGCAACCGCTAAACGTCCTATACATTTATAGTTTTTAATCGGCTACTGTGCAAAAAATACTGATTAAAAATATTAAAAAATTAGTGCAGCTACGCGATGCACAAACACAAAAAATAAGCGGTAAAGAAATGGATAATTTGCCATGCATGGATGATGCTTGGCTAGCTATTGATAATGGAATTATTGCTGATTACGGCTCTATGAATGATTTCCCCGGTATTGCAGATTGGAAAGATTTGCAGGTAATTGATGCTTCGGGTAAAATGGTTTTTCCTTCGTGGGTTGATAGTCATACACATATTGTATATGCAGGTAGTCGTGAGCAAGAATTTACAGATAGAATAAAAGGTTTATCGTACGAAGAAATTGCGCAACGTGGTGGGGGCATTTTAAATTCCTCAAAAAAATTACAAGATGCAAGTGAGGAAGAACTTTTGCAACAAGCCCTACCTCGCTTACAAGAAATTATTTTACAAGGCACAGGTGCCGTAGAAATTAAAAGCGGTTACGGTTTAAGTTTAGAAAGCGAACTAAAAATGCTTCGCGTAATTAAAAAGATAAAAGATCTTACTAAACTTACTGTAAAATCGACCTTTTTAGGCGCGCATGCTTTTCCTTTAGCGTACAAACAAAACAAGCGTGGTTACGTTGATTTAATTATTAAAGAAATGATTCCTGCTGTTGCTGAAGAAAAACTAGCTGAGTTCATCGATATTTTTTGCGAGCAAAATTATTTCTCATTCGATGAAACCATAGAAATTTTAGAAGCAGGCAGAAAACATGGATTAATCCCTAAAGTACATGCCGAACAAATGAGTCATACAGGTGGTGTTGAAGCAGGTGTAAAATGCAAGGCCATTAGTGTAGATCATTTAGAATATGTAAACGAAGCTGATATTAAGTTGTTGCTTAACTCGATAACCATGCCAACCATTTTACCGGGTGCGGCTTATTTTGTTAGTTTACCAAACCCACCTGCCCGCCAAATGATTGATGCGGGCTTAGCTCTTGCCATTGCCAGCGATTTTAACCCTGGTACAAGTCCAACAGGTAATATGAATTTAATGCAAAGCATTGCCTGTATACAATATAAATTAACGCCTAACGAAGCCATTAATGCTTCTACTATGAATAGCGCCTATGCTATGCAGGTAGAAAAAGAATTAGGCAGCATTACCATTGGTAAAAAAGCTAATTTATTCATTACTAAGCCAATTCCTTCAACTGATTTTATTAGTTACTCCTTTGGTAGTAATTTGGTTGAAACCGTTATTTTAAACGGAGAAGTTTATAAAGGCTAGATTTATTTTAATCTATCAACAAGTGGCATTTCTTTTTTCAACAAAGGCCTTAAAAGCTTAATTCTTTGCTAAATTTATAAGGTAATTTTTACGACGCATGTTTTTAATTTTTGATACCGAAACAACGGGCTTGCCCCGCAATTATAACGCCCCTTTAAGTGATAGCGACAACTGGCCCCGAGTGGTGCAAATTGCCTGGCAGTTGCATGATGTAAAAGGTAATTTAATCTCAGCCAACAGCATTATTGTTAAACCCAATGGTTTTACCATTCCGTTTAATGCGGCGCAAGTGCATGGCATTAGTACCGAGCGCGCTTTAGCAGAAGGACACGATTTGCAAGCCGTAATGAATGAGTTTGTTGAAGTAGTTAAGCAAACAAAATATTTATGCGGCCATAATATTGAATTTGATTTAAGCATTGTTGGTGCAGAGTTTATTCGTTTGGGCATGTCTGATTTTTTTGCAGGTAAACCCGTTATTGACACTAAGAATGATGATGTTACCGAGTTTTGTGCTATACCCGGCGGAAGAGGTGGAAAATACAAATGGCCAAAATTAGAAGAGCTTTATGTAAAATTATTTAACCAAGGTTTTGAAGCTGCCCACAATGCTGCTTTCGACGTACAAGCCACCGCTAAAGCCTTTTTCGAATTACTAAAAAGAAACATTCTTAAAGTAAGCGAGTTACCAAGTACTGATTTACAAACCATAAATTATGTTTCTCCCGATTTAAGTGCTTTACTATCGCAAGAAAAAGCATTAAAAAATCAGGATGCAAAAAGCAAGAACGAGGATGTAAAGGAAACTGCAAAGGTTGACGTTCAAACATCAAACATAAAATTTTCTCACCTGCACAACCATACACAATTTTCGGTTTTACAAGCTGTAAGCGACATTGATGATATGGTTAAGCGCGCTATTAGTTTTGGCTCGCCTGCACTTGCCATTACCGACCACGGCAACATGTATGGTGCATTTTTATTTTGGCAAAGTGTAGACAAACAAAATAAAGGCATTAAAGCTCATAACGATGCTATTGATAAAGGCGAAAAAGAAGGTGCGAAAAAACAAGAATTAAAAGCCATTATTGGTTGCGAACTTTATATCTGTAAAGACCGATTGGACAAATCGAAACAAGACAATGGTTTTACACAAGTATTTTTAGCTAAAAATAAAATCGGTTACCAAAATCTTTCTAAACTAAGCTCTATTGGTTTTACCGAAGGTTCTTATTATGTACCTCGTATAGATAGAGAAGCTTTATCAAGGCATAAAGAAGGTTTAATTGCTACAACAGGTTCATTAAGTGGAGAGATTCCTAACCTAATTTTAAATATAGGCGAAACACAAGCCGAAGAAGCTTTTGTTTGGTGGAAAGAACAATTTGGCGAAGATTTTTATGTAGAACTTAACAATCATAATTTACCTGAAGAAAGTGTTGTAAACGAAACACTGCTTCGCTTTGCAAAAAAATACGATGTAAAATATTTTGCAGCCAATAACAATTATTATCTCGATAAAAAAAATGCAGCGGCACATGATGTTTTACTTTGTGTAAAAGATAACCAGTTAAAAGAAACACCTATTGGGCGTGGCAGAGGTTTCCGTTATGGTTTCCCTAATCAGGAATTTTATTTTAAATCTCCTGCCGAGATGCAAAAGATTTTTAGTGATATGCCTGAGGCACTTGAAAACACGAATGAGATTGTAAACAAAGTAGAATCGTTTAAACTGGGCAGAGATGTACTATTACCAAAATTTCAAATACCGGATGAGTTTAAAGATGCGCGTGATGAAGACCCAACTGATGAAGGAAAAGGTAACCGTGGTGAAAATGCTTATTTAAAACATCTTACTTACGAAGGTGCAAAAAAACGTTATCCTGATTTAACGCCTGAAATAAGAGAGCGCATAGATTTTGAGTTAGCCACGGTTGAGCGTATGGGTTTTCCGGGTTACTTTTTAATTGTATCTGACTTTACAACTGAGGCTCGGAGATTAGATGTATCGGTTGGTCCTGGTCGTGGCTCGGCAGCAGGCTCTGCTATTGCTTATTGTTTAGGCATTACAAACATAGACCCCATTAAATATGATTTACTATTTGAGCGTTTCTTAAATCCGGATCGTATATCAATGCCCGATATAGACATAGATTTTGATGATGAAGGACGCGATAAAGTAATTGATTATGTAATAAAAAAATACGGCAGTAATCAGGTAGCACAAATTATTACCTATGGTACTATGGGTGGTAAATCGGCTATCCGCGATGCGGCACGCGTTTTAAACCTTCCGTTATCTGATGCCGGAGATTTGGCAAAGGCCTATCCGGAATCGTTAGCCGCATCACTTAAAGCATTGTTAAGTCCCGAGGGAATTGATAAAAAATATCTAGAAGAAATAAAAGATAGACGTGAGTTTGTTGAGCAATCACATAATTTTAGAAAACTAGCTGAAGGAAAAAATCTTCAGTCGGAAGTTTTAAAACAGGCTTACGATTTAGAAGGTTGTGTGCGTAATACAGGCATACATGCTTGCGGGGTGATTATCACACCTGATGAGATGAGCAAGTTTGTTCCCGTAACCAAAGCTAAAGATAGCGACATGCTGGTTACGCAATTTGATAACTCGGTTGCTGAATCGGCCGGATTGTTGAAGATGGACTTTTTAGGATTACGAACGCTTACCATCATTAAAGATGCGCTTAAACATATTAAGCATCGTCATAAAATAGAGATTGACATTGATGCTATTCCATTAGACGATAAAAAAACATACGAGCTTTTTCAACGCGGAGAAACCAACGGGATATTTCAGTTTGAAAGTGCAGGCATGCAGAAATACATGAAAGATTTGAAACCCGATTCTTTCACGGATTTAATTGCCATGAACGCCCTGTATCGTCCGGGCCCTATTGCTTACATCCCTAACTACATTAATCGTAAACATGGTAAAGAGCCCATTGTGTATGATTTAGAGGGAATGGATGAGTATTTGAAAGAAACTTACGGAATTACTGTTTACCAGGAACAGGTGATGAGGCTTTCGCAAAAGCTTGCCAACTTTAGTAAAGGTGATGCCGATGTGCTGCGTAAAGCCATGGGTAAAAAGCAGAAAGACGTACTTGATAAAATGAAGAGCAAGTTTGTAGAAGGTTGCGCTAAAAACGGACACGATACAAAAATTTGCGAAAAAGTTTGGGTAGATTGGGAAGCGTTTGCATCATACGCATTCAATAAATCGCACTCAACTTGTTATGCATATTTAGCTTTTCAAACAGCTTACTTAAAAGCCAATTACCCATCTGAGTTTATGGCGTCGGTGTTAACCCATAACATGGGCGATATAACCAAGGTTACTTTCTTTATGGAAGAGAGTAAACGTATGGGCATTAAAGTTTTGGGACCTGATGTGAATGAGAGTATAGGGGATTTTTCGGTAAACGAAAATGGCGACATCCGTTTTGGAATGGCTGCCATTAAAGGTGTTGGAAGCAACGTGGTTGAAGGAATTGTTAATCAACGCAGTGAAGCAGGACATTATGCAAGTATTTTTGATTTGGCAAAACGATTAGATACAAAAGCTATCAATAAAAAAAGCTTAGAGGCTTTATCCCTAGCGGGTGTATTTGATTCGTTTGAGGGAATAACCCGCTCCATGTTTTTTGCACAGGATAAAGATGGGAATACACTTACTGAAAAATTAATTAGATACGGAAACAGTTTTAATACAGGAACAGAAACTAATCAGGCTTCATTGTTTGGAGAAGATAGCGAAGCACAAATTTCTGAACCACCTTTACCAAAGGTTGAGCCTTGGGGACAATTAGAACAATTAGCCAAAGAAAAAGAAGTGGTAGGTTTTTATATTTCCGGTCACCCGCTAGACCAATACAAATTAGTTATACAACATGCCTGCAAACAAACTTTGCCTGAACTAGCAGATTTAAAAGCACTGGATGGTAAAGATGTTACCGTGGCAGGCATTATTACTACGGTACAGCATCGAACATCTAAAACAGGTAAACCATTTGGCACATTTGCCATGGAAGATTATATGGGCTCATTTGAATTTATTTTGTTTGGCGAAGATTATATCAAGTTTAAAAACTACATGAGCGAGGGCTTTCAAGTTTTTGTGAGAGCTAAGGTGCAAACACGTTTTGGTCAGGCAGGGAATTTTGAATGCAAAATCCAAAAAATAGATTTACTCTCTGAAATAAAAGACAAAACATTTAATTCTATAAAATTAAAAGTTGGTGCAAGTGATGTTAGTAATGAGTTTATAGATAAAATAGAATTATTGATAAACACACATCCGGGTAAATGCAATATTGAAATTCATGTAGAAGATAAAGCGGAAAATTTATCGGTAAAAATGTTTTCTAAAACTAAAAAGATTGACATTAACGATGAGTTTATGAATGAGATAAACAGGCTTACTGTTTTAGAGTACGATTTGAAATAATGAATAGTTTGAGAATTGGTAAAACTTTATTATTTATTATTTGTGTGATAATTTGCATTTCTTGCATTCAGGAAAATTCAAAAGATAAAAAAATTAACCCTTTCAAAAAGAATGATATCATTAAGGAAAATGATACAATTTATAAGGGAGGTAATATAATGATTATAAAAAATAAAAACTTAATAGATACCCTTTTAAGATTCAACTCAAATATTAAAGACAGTTTGTATTTTGTAAAATCTCTAACCATTCGATTAAACAAGAAGTTAGATTTTTCAAACTACGAATACAAGAAAATGTTTATTACTAGAACTCAAGAAGAAGTTTCAAGCAAGGGTGTTAATTTTGCCGGACATTTTTGTTTTGTTTATTGGGGATGCGGCTCACCTTGTCAAATGAGTGCTGTGGTCGATATGAAAACTGGTAAAGTTTACAACGGAATTAATGCTTCTAACGGTTATGAATATAGAAAAGATAGTAGATTATTAATTGTAAATCCACCTGATTCAGCAAATTGGTACAATAAAAATATTTTTTGGCAACAACCTTCGCAATATATTTGGACTGGTAAAAAATTTATACCATTTAAAGTCTCGTAATTATAAATATGCATACGCCTAAAGCCATTGTTTCAGTCATTAACGATTTAGTAACCGATAGGCGTGTACACAAAACTTGCACCACACTTACTGAACAAGGCTATGAGGTAATCTTAGTTGGACGTGTTTTAAAAAACTCTCTACCATTAGATGAACGAGGTTATAAAACCCACCGCATGAAATTATGGTTTGAAAAAAGGGGTTGGTTTTTATACAGAGTTTACCATTCGTTTATTTTTCTTTCTATTAAAAAATAAAGCAAGTTTATTGGTGGCAAATGATTTAGATACTTTATTTCCAAATTATTATTTCAGCAAACGAAGGGGAATTGCTTTGGTTTATGATAGCCACGAAATATTTTGCGAAGTACCCGAGTTACAAGAAACACCTATTAAAAAGAAAATTTGGGAGCGTTTAGAAAAATCAATTGTTCCGAAATTAAAATACTGCATTACCGTAAACCAAAGCATTGCTAGTTGGTTTAATCAAAAATATAAAGTAGATTTTAAAGTTGTTAGAAATATTCCTGATAAAATTTCTGTAAATAAAATTAAAAGCAGAGCAGAATTAAATCTCCCAACGGATAAAAAAATAATTCTGCTGCAAGGCGCAGGTATAAACATACAACGTGGTGCAGAAGAAGCTGTTGAAGCCATGCAGTATGTCGATAGTGCTATTTTATTAATTATTGGGGGTGGGGACGCCATTGAAAATTTAAAAACAGAGATTAACCGTTTCAAATTGGAGGATAAAGTAGTTATGCTTCCAAAAATGAAACCGGAGGAACTTTATCAGTATACTTGCTATGCAGATATTGGTTTATCACTTGATAAGGCAACTAACCTCAACTACCAATTTAGTCTGCCGAATAAATTATTTGATTATGTATGTGCAGGGATTCCTGTATTGGCTAGTCCTTTAACCGAAATAAAATCTTTTATAGAAAAATACAAGGTAGGTGTTTGTATTGAAAACCATACGGCAAAACATATTGCAGATAAAATGAATTATATGCTTACATCTACTGACTATAGCTTATGGAAAGCCAATACAAAAATTGCCGCAGAAGAAAATAATTGGGAAACCGAAAAGAAAGTTTGGGTTAATTTAATTAATGAAATAAAAAACAAGTAATTGGAAAAACACGTTCACATAATTTCTTTTGATGTACCCTACCCTGCTAATTATGGTGGTGTTATAGATGTGTTTTATAAATTAAAAAACCTACATAAAGCAGGTGTAAAAATTATATTGCATTGTTTTGAATATGGCAGAGGTGAACAAAAAGAATTAGAGAAATATTGTGAAACAGTCTATTATTATAAACGCAACAATTCCATTCTAAATCAATTATCATCCATTCCCTTTATTGTGAAATCGATAGTATCGGAAGAATTAATGACTAATTTATTAAAGGATAATTATCCTATTCTTTTTGAAGGATTACACACCTGTTATTATTTAAACGACAAACGAATAGTGGGTAGAAAAAAAATATATCGCGAAAGCAACATAGAACATGACTATTATGCTCATTTAGCAAAATCAGAAAAAGATTTTTTAAAGAAATTGTATTTTGAATTGGAGGCAAGTAAACTTCGTAAATTCCAAACTTGGTTAGCACATGCTGATTTAATGCTGGTGGTTTCTACAACCGATAGAGATTATTTACAACAGCAATTTCCAAAGAATAAGATTGATTATTTACCCAGCTTTCATGCTTTTGATGAAGTGAGTAGTAAAACTGGTAAAGGCTCTTATATTTTGTACAACGGTAATTTACAAGTGGGTGAAAATGTTAAGGCTTTAGAATATTTAATTCAACATGTTTTCTCTAAAATAAATCATCCGGTAATTATAGCAGGTTTAAATCCAAGTGAAGAAATTTATAATTGGGTAAAAGATTTTTCTCAAATAAAAATTATTGCAAACCCAAACGAATCAGAAATGCAAACACTGATTGAAGATGCACAAATTCATTGTCTTTACACACACCAAGCAACCGGCTTAAAATTGAAGTTACTAAACGTGCTTTATAGCGGCAGATTTTGCATTTGTAATGATGATATGCTTGCTGGCACCAATTTACAAGCAACCTGCATTGTAAAAAACTCACCGCAAGAAATGGTTGAGGCCCTTAACAATAGTTTTCAAAAAGAATTCACACTTGAGTTAATTGACCTTAGAAAACAGGCTCTACAAGCATTTGATAATAAGCTGAAAACCCAGCAATTAATAAGTTATTTATAAAATATACGTACTTTTGTACCCTAAATTTTACAACAAAACCACAACTCTATAAAATGAAATATTGCAAAAACATACTTGAAACCATTGGTAACACACCTATGGTTAAAATCAACAGCATTACAAAAGATATACCTGCCCTAGTGCTTGCTAAAGTTGAAACCTTTAACCCCGGCAACTCTATTAAAGACCGTATGGCTTTAAAAATGATTGAAGACGCTGAAAAAGATGGACGTTTAAAACCTGGCGCTACTATTATTGAAGGCACATCAGGTAACACGGGTATGGGCTTGGCAATTGCTGCTGTTATAAAAGGTTACAAATGTATTTTTACATCAACCGATAAACAGAGTAAAGAAAAATTTGACGCCCTGCGTGCTTTTGGTGCAGAGGTTGTTGTATGCCCTACTAACGTAGACCCTGAAGATGAGCGTTCTTATTATTCGGTTTCATCGCGTTTGGTAAACGAAATACCTAATGCGTGGAAACCTAACCAATATGATAATCTTTCTAACACGGCAGCGCATTATGAAAGTACAGGCCCTGAAATTTGGGAACAAACCGATGGTAAAATTACGCACTTAGTGGTTGGTGTGGGTACAGGCGGAACCATTTGCGGTACCGGAAAATATTTAAAAGAGAAAAATCCGAACATACAGATTTTAGGAATTGATACATATGGCTCTGTGTTTAAAAAATATAAAGAAACAGGCATTTTTGATAAAAATGAAATCTATCCCTATATAACAGAAGGAATAGGGGAAGATTTTTTACCTCAAAACGTGGATTTTAGCATTATTGACCATTTTGAAAAAGTTACCGATAAAGATGCTGCTATTATGACCCGCCGCATTGCGCGCGAAGAAGCTATACTTGCCGGAAACTCAGCAGGTAGCGCTATGGCAGGACTTATGCAGATGAAAGACAGATTTAAAGCAGGTGATGTAGTTGTAGTTATTTTCCATGACCATGGTACACGTTACTTAGGTAAAATGTTTAATGATGATTGGATGCGCGACCGTGGTTTTTTAGAAGACACCAAACCAAAAGCACTTGATTTAATTGCTTCGCACAAAAACCAAAAATTACTGACCATAAATGTTGATGAAAAAATTGCAACTGCTGTTGCCTTAATGACCAAATTCAACGTCTCTCAAATTCCGGTAAAAAAAGGAAATGAGTTCGTAGGTGCTTTAAATGATAGTCATGTTTTTTCGCAATTAATTAGCAACGATAACTTAAAACAAGAAACCGTTGATAAAGTAATGCAAAAAGCATTTCCGTTTGTAAATATGAACGCCAGCATTGAAGATGTTTCTAAAATGATTACCAAAGAAAGTAATGCGGTACTTATGAAAGACAGATTGGGTGAAGTCCATATTATTACCAAACATGATATCATAGAATCTATCAGCAAATAAAAAATGGCAAACAATAAAGTAGTAGATTTTTTACGTTCGTTAAAACTAACCTACACTACTTACAATTTTTTGCATGCATCTAAGTTAGAACACAACAAAGCCCCTTATAAAAATGTGGGCTTGCGTAAACAGTTGTTTCAAAGTATTTCTTCTAAAGATTTTGAGGGCTTGCCCGTGGGCGATATTCCCTGGATGGATAAAGATGTTTCGTTAGAAGAGATAAAACAAAAACTACAACACACTAATTTCTCAGAAGAAGTTAAGCAGGCAATCCTTTTCTGGAAAGAAAATGGGTTCATCATTTTAAAAAACTTTTTTAGCACTGAAGTTGTTGATGCTATCAATAAAGAAATTGAAGATTTATTAGCTTCTAAAAAAATTGAATTTACCTTGGGTAACAAAGTAATGTTTGCCAATAAACAATCGCAACTCATACAAAACATTACGGTACAAAAAAATGTAACCGATATACTCGATTTTATTTTGGGTAAAAAAGTTATTCCATTTCAAACTATAAATTTTATTACAGGTAGTCAGCAGCATGCACATAGTGATTCTATTCATATGACTACTTATCCACTTGGCTACCTAACTGCCATTTGGGTGGCTTTAGAAGATGTAGATGAAACTAATGGTCCTTTGAGTTATTACCCGGGCAGCCATAAATTGCCATACATTTTAAATCATAGTTATGAGAGGGGCGGAAACGTTTTAACTGTTGGAGCTGACAGTAACTACTTGAAATACGAAGAAAAAATAGGTGAAGTTGTTAAAACAACCAATTTCCCTAAGCAAATTTTTAAAGCCAAAAAAGGCGATTTACTTATTTGGCATGCTAACCTTATACATGGGGGAGAGAAAATTACCCGTCAGGGTTCTACCCGCAAAAGCATGGTGGTACACTATTTTGCCGAAGATGTTATTAAGTATCACGAAATTACCGAAAGACCGGCTCTATTAGAGTAAAAACCCAATATCAGAGTTAGTTTATTGTGTTATAATTTTAGCTAATTAAACTCGTTAATTGAGTGATAATAATTATATTAGCGGCGTTCTTTTAAAAATAAAAATTCAAAATATATACATATGAGCGTATTGGTAAATAAAAACTCTAAAGTCATTGTACAAGGGTTTACAGGCGGAGAAGGCACTTTTCACGCTACACAAATGATTGAATACGGAACTAACGTAGTTGGTGGTGTTACGCCTGGTAAAGGTGGAACTATGCATTTAGATCGCCCTGTGTTTAACACCGTATCTGATGCGGTACAAAAAGCCGGAGCTGATGTATCTATCATATTTGTACCGGCAGCATTTGCAGCTGATGCTATTATGGAAGCTGCCGATGCAGGAATTAAAGTTATTGTTTGTATTACAGAAGGCATTCCGGTTAAGGATATGATTGCTGTTAAAGAATATATTAAAGGAAAAAATACCCGTTTAATTGGCCCTAATTGCCCGGGTGTAATTACTGCAGGCGAAGCTAAGGTTGGAATTATGCCTGGTTTTGTGTTTAAAAAAGGAACTGTTGGCATTATTTCAAAATCGGGTACACTTACTTACGAAGCGGCCGACCAAATTGCGAAAGCAGGTTTAGGTGTTACAACTGCTATTGGAATTGGTGGCGACCCTATTATTGGTACTCCTACAAAAGATGCTGTTGAGCTTTTAATGAACGACCCTGAAACTAAAGCTATTGTAATGATTGGTGAAATTGGCGGAAACTATGAAGCCGAAGCTGCCCGTTGGATAAAAGCAAACGGCAACAAAAAACCGGTTGTTGGTTTTATTGCCGGACAAACTGCGCCTAAAGGCCGTACAATGGGTCACGCAGGTGCAATTGTTGGCGGAGCTGAAGATACAGCACAAGCTAAAATGCAAATTATGCGCGAGTGCGGCATTCATGTAGTTGATTCTCCTGCTGCTATTGGTATAACTATGGCTGCTGTGTTAAAAGGAGAAAAAGTTTCTGCTTAAAATTTTCTTTTCTTATTAATCTGTTTCAGCAACCGTGTTAGTTCTTTACCTCAAGGAAATAAAAAGTTTTTTAACCTCGCTTGTTGGCTACATTGCTATTGGTGTTTTTTTAACCATAACCGGACTTTTTTTATGGGTTATAGGCTCTGAAAGCTCAGGCGGATATAACATTTTAGATAACGGCTTCTCTACTTTAGACCCATTGTTTACTATTGCTCCAATGGTTTACTTATTTTTAATTCCTGCTATTACCATGCGTAGTTTTGCTGAAGAAAAAAAGACAGGCACAATTGAATTATTATTTACTCGCCCCATAACCGAACTACAAATTATTTTAGCCAAATATTTTGCGGGTGTTACATTAGTTACCATATCCTTACTACCAACTTTGTTTTATTATTATTCGGTTTACAAATTAGGTTTACCGGTTGGTAACATTGATACAGGCGGAACATGGGGCTCATACATAGGTTTATTATTATTAGGCGCAGGCTTTGTTGCCATTGGTGTTTTTGCATCTTCAATAACCGATAATCAGGTTATAGCATTTATTTCAGCTATGGTACTTTGCTTTATTTGTTTTAGTGGGTTTGATTATATTGGTCAATCGGGTTTTGCCGGAAAATTAGAACCACTTGTTATTGGACTTGGCATAAGTGATCACTATGCTTCATTAAGTCGAGGTGTAATTGATACACGTGATGTGTTGTATTTTTTTAGTTTGATTTCTTTCTTTGTTTTATTAACCCGCTTTATGCTGGAGAAACGTAAATGGCAATGAAGAGTACCAAATCAAAACAAATATTTCAATTAATAGCTTGGCTACTTATATTGATTCTATTAAATTTTACAGGCTCATACTTTTTTAAACGTTTTGATTTAACGACTGAAAAACGCTATACACTAAATCCGGAAACAATAAAAATGCTTAAAAGCCTGGATGATGAAATTTATGTAAAAGTGTATTTAGAAGGTGATTTTAACGCCGCATTTACCCGTTTAAAAAACGAAACCCGAGAAATGTTGGATGAGTTTAGAATTTATGCAAAAAAAGGGCTGAACTATGAATTCATTAACATATACGATCAAAAAAATAAAGCTGATATAACAGAAGTTCAACGCGAATTATATAACAAAGGCATAGACCCAACTGAACTAAGAACTAAAACAGGTAAGGGAGAGCAAACACAAGTACTTTTTCCGGGTGCAGTAATTTATTACAAAACAAGAGAGGGTATTTGGCAAATATTTAATAAACAAGATGGCATTCCGGCAGAACAATGTGTAAATAATTCGGTTCAGAATTTAGAATACGGTTTATCAAACTCTATTCGTAAAATACAGGAAACTATCCGTCCAAGAGTTGCTTTTATTCGCGGACATCATGAATTAGATACAAGCCATACCAGGGATATATATAACGCACTTAGCGAGTATTATGATGTTGATTACATACGAATTAAAAAACGTTTAAAAGCATTAAAACCTTATGCCGCCATTGTTTTGGCCTGGCCCGATTCGGTTGTAAACGAACAAGATAAATTTGTAATTGACCAGTATGTAATGAATGGCGGAAAAATTTTATGGTGTTTAGAACCCGTTTACACCAATTACGATTCGCTTAACCTAAAAGGATATACATTAGGTTTAAACAACAACATTAACCTTGATGATATTTTATTTAATTATGGTGCACGCGTAAACCCTGCATTAGTGCAGGATATGCAGTGTGGCTTTATTCCCATTAACAGAGGGTTTAAAGGTGGTTCAGCCGATTTACAAATGTTCCCCTGGATTTACAAACCAATGGTTATGCCACAAGGCGATCATCCTATTATAAAAAATTTAGGCTTAATTCGTTTTGAATTTGCAGGATACATTGATACCGTTGGTGCTCCCGGCATTAAAAAAACCATATTATTAGCATCATCAAAAAACTCAAGGGTACAGGCTGTTCCGGCACGTATAAGTTTATCTATCGTGGGTTCTCAATTAAATGAATCCAAGTTTACCAATGGCAATAAACCAATGGCTGTTTTGTTAGAAGGAAGTTTTAAATCTAATTATCAAAACCGCCTAACCGATACCATTGCAAATGATAGCTCCATCGCTTTTAAAGCAAAAAGCAAACCAACCTCCATGATTGTTATTGCAGACGGTGATATTATTAGAAATGATTTCAATTATCAAACTATGTCTATTAGTCCACTTGGTTATGATAAATACATGAAACAGCAGTTTGCCAATAAAACATTTTTACTGAACTGTATGAATTATTTAATTGACGGACCTGAGTTAATGAGTGTGCGCACCCGCGAAGTAAAATTACGTTTATTAGATCGTAAAAAAATAGGTCTGGATAACCCCTTAAAATGGAAAATGTATAATGTATTATTTCCATTGGTAATTTTGGTATTTTCAGGTGCCGTATTATCGAGTTTAAGACGAAAAAAATTCACCTCTACAAATGAAAAAAAATAAATTAGTTATTGTTTTATTAATTGCACTTATTGCTGGGGCAGTTTTTGTGATGATAAAAAACAAACGCAAAACATTAACAGGTAACGATGATGATTTTGCTGTACCTGATACTGCCAGCGTTAACAAAATATTTTTAGCTAATAAAAAAGGTGCCACTGCATTGCTTGAAAAAAACGACAAAGGTGTGTGGATGATAAATGGAAAATATATAGCACGTAAAGATGCTATAGAATTGTTGCTGGTAACTTTTATGCGTACACAAATAAAATTTCCGGCACCGCAAGCAGCACAGGAGAATTTATTGCGAGAAATTGCTTCGAAAGGCACTAAGTGTGAAATATATCAAAACGGCAAACTTAGTAAAACGTGGTACGTTGGGCACGAAACACAAGATTTACGTGGGACTTATTGCTTATTACAAGGTGCTGACAACGAGAAACCTTTTGACAAAGTTTATGCCATAGAAATTCCGGGATTTATTGGAACCGTTGTGCCTCGCTTTTTTTTAACCGAAGCCGAGTGGCGCGAGAGAAAAGTTTTGTCGCTTACACCTGATAAAATAAAAAATGTGACATTTACTTTGCCTGATTTTCCTGATACATCTTTCAGCTTAAATGTATATGGCTTACATAAGTTTGATGTAACCACACTTTCGGGTAAAAAAATTCAACCTTTTGATACGCTTGCTGTGCAGCAATATCTGTCGTATTTTATGAATTTATATGTAGAATATTGGTGTACTGACTCTCACCTTCCTGAAATTGATTCGGTAAGAAAAACAAATCCATTTTTGCAAATATCTATTACAGATATAAACAACCAAAAAGACACTTATAAGTTTTATCATAAACCTCCTGTTGAGGGGCATTTGGAAGATGAAAAAGGAAATAAACTCCCCTATGACCCCGATGGCATGTATATGAAATTTAGGGGCGATGCCGAGTTTACACGTGTATCAGCCAACATGTGGGGCAAATTATTCCAAACTTCACGTTATTTCTTGCCAAGACGTACTGTTAAAAAGTAGTTTAAAACTAAACATAAGTACCCAACCGCTTTTGTCTGTATAAATTAACTTTGCTTAGTCTAAAAAAACTAAGTCTATGAATTTTGTTGTTTCAACCACCACGCTATTAAAACATTTAAAATCAATTAATGGAGTTTTAAACTCTAGTAATACAATTCCAATTTTAGATAACTTTTTATTTGAAGTAACTCCTAATCAATTAATTGTTTCGGCATCTGATATGGAAACTACCGTTACTACACAGCTTACAGTAGAAGCTAAAGAAAGTGGCAGCATTGCTATACCTGCACGCACCTTGGTTGATACATTAAGCAATTTTCCTGAGCAACCGCTGACTTTTTTGATTGATAAAAAAACCTACGGTATAAAAATCAGTACTGATAATGGTGAGTATAAACTTACAGGCCATAACCCGGAAGAGTATCCTCGTACACCAAAATTAGAAGGTTCGGCATCTATCGATATGAAAACTGATGTACTTGCTACAGCCATAACAAAAACTTTATTTGCTACCAGCAACGATGATTTACGTCCTGTAATGTGTGGCGTGTTTTGTCAGTTTACCGAAACCGATTCGGTTTTTGTAGCTACTGATGCGCATAAATTAGTTCGGTACCGTCGTAGCGATGCAAAAGCAACACACTCGGCAGCTTTTATCATGCCTAAAAAACCACTTACGCTTTTAAAAAATTTACTAGCGGGTGTTGACGATGTAGTAAGCATTGAGTACAACAAAACAAATGCAACTTTTATTTTTGGAAACACCACATTAGTTTGTCGTTTAATTGATGGCAAGTATCCAAACTACGATGCTGTAATTCCGAAACAAAACCCAAATAAACTTACTGTTGATAGGTCTGCTTTTGCAGGCGCATTGAAACGTGTAAGTGTTTTCTCTAACAAAGCAACACACCAGGTTCGTTTAAAAATTACGGGTTCACAACTTAGCTTATCTGCCGAAGATTTAGATTTTGCTAACGAAGCTAATGAGCGTTTAACTTGTACCTATGTTGGCGAAGACATTGAGATTGGTTTTAACTCGAAATTTTTGCTAGACATGATTAACAACATGGAAGGTGATGAAATTCAAATTGAAATGAGTGCGCCAAACCGTGCCGGAATCATTACAGCTACAAAAAAAGAAAATCCGGCCGAAGATATTTTAATGTTAGTAATGCCTGTAATGCTTAATAATTAATGAAGAGGGTTTTAATAACAGGTGCTGCGGGTTTCTTAGGTTCTCATCTTTGCGATAAATTTATTAAAGAAGGGTATCATGTTATTGCGATGGATAACCTGATTACAGGCGACATGCGTAACATTGAGCATTTGATGAAGTTGGAGCATTTCGAATTTCATCATCATGATGTTACCAAACACATTCATATTCCGGGTGAGTTAGATTATATTATGCACTTTGCATCTCCGGCAAGCCCTATAGATTATTTAAAAATCCCTATTCAAACCTTAAAAGTTTCTTCATTAGGCACACATAATGTACTTGGTTTAGCGCGCGTAAAAAAAGCACGTGTACTGGTTGCTTCTACTAGCGAAGTTTACGGCGACCCTAATGTACATCCTCAACCCGAAGAGTACTGGGGTAATGTAAATCCGGTTGGACCGCGTGGTTGTTACGATGAAGCCAAACGTTTTATGGAAGCCATTACTATGGCATATCATAACACACACCAAGTAGAAACACGCATTGTTAGAATTTTTAATACATATGGGCCTCGTATGCGACTGAATGACGGACGTGTATTGCCTGCCTTTATTGGACAAGCTTTACGTGGCGAAGATTTAACCATGTTTGGTGATGGTTCGCAAACACGCTCGTTTTGTTATGTAAGTGATTTGGTTGATGGAATTTATAAATTGCTTTTAAGCGATTACATTATGCCTGTAAACATTGGTAACCCAAGCGAAATAACCATTAAAGAATTTGGCGAAGAAATATTAAAACTTACCGGGGCTAAACAAAAACTAATATCATTACCACTTCCTAAAGATGATCCTAAACAACGCCAGCCCGATATTACAAAAGCGAAAGCTTTATTAGGTTGGGAACCTAAAGTAAATCGTGCTGAAGGTTTAAAAATTACGTATGAGTATTTTAAATCTTTATCGCATGATGAGCTTTTTAAAACCGAGCATAGGGATTTAGAAAAACTAAATAAATAAACTTGCGTCATTATAACATAACTGTTAAAGGCAAGGTACAAGGTGTATCGTATCGTTTTGCCGCACTTACCAAAGCATTAAAATTACATCTTACAGGTTATGTAAAAAATTTACATAATGGCGATGTTTATATTGAAGCAGAAGGCAACGAAGAAAAAATAAATAAACTTATTGAATGGTGTTATGTGGGTCCGCCATTGGCGGAAGTTACTGAAGTGTTTGCTGAAGAGGCTGATTTAAAAGAGTTTCGTAATTTTGAAATCAAAAAATAAATAAAACCTATATGACTACAGAAAACGCGTACAAAAAACCTTATCGTTGGGCTGTTTTAATGGCCTATTTTGGCGTAGCCGCAATGTGCCAAATGCTTTGGCTAAACTTAGCACCTTTAGTTTCGTTTCTTCAAAATAAGTATCAGGTAAGTGAGTTAGCGGTAAGTTCGCTTCTACTTTCTTTTCCATTATTGTATGTTTTATTATCTATCCATTCAGGAACGTTGATAGATAAAAAAGGATATCGTTATGTAATTATTTTAGGAAGTGTTATAAGTTCTGTATTTGCCTGTGTTCGCATTTTTGACGGCAATTTTTATATGCTGGTTATTGGGCAAACAGGTATAGCTATTGGACAGCCTTATATTATTAATGGAATTTCAAAACTGGTATCTGATTGGTTTGATAAAGAAGAAAGTGCTACCGCAACAGGCATTGGCACAGCAGGTATGTTAATTGGCATGGCGGTTGGCATGGGACTTACACCTGCCTTAAACGAAAGCATGGGCTTTCAGCAAAACATGATGGTGTTTGCCGTTATATCAATTGTACTTACATTAATTTTTATTGTTTTTGGTAAAGAAAATAATTTGGTAAAACACACACCTTCCGCCATGAGTGCTATGGGCGAAATAAAAGCTTTACTTAAAAACAAGAATTTAGTTGTGTTATGTGCCATTACTTTTTTTGCCCTGGGTGTTTTTAACGGCTTAACTACTTGGTTAGAACCCATTTTAAAACCTAATGGACCCAATGGCATTAATGCAGAAGAAGCGGGTTTAGTAGGTGCTTTTTTAATTATTGGTGGCATTTTAGGTGCTGTAATTATTCCTGTCATATCTGATAAACTAAAAATGCGTAAACCGTTTTTAGCCATTTGTTGCGTAACAGCTTTACTTATTATTTATCCTTTATGTACCATGAGCTCATTAAACATGCTGTATATATTGGGTGCTGTTTTAGGTTTCTTTTTCCTGCCGGGTTACGCTTTACTTATGGCTATGTGCGAGGAGATGTCGGGTGCTGATAAAGCAGGCGCAGCTACGGGTCTTTTAATGATGTCGGGTAACGCGGGGGCTGTTGTGGTTATTGCTTTAATGCCCATTATTAATGGTGAAAACACTGTTTGGACTGCTCCCATCTACTTAATGTTAGCCTTAATGGTGGTATCGTTAGTGCTTGTAGTTGGTCCGTTAAAAGAGACTTTCAATAAAGAAGTTACAGCTTAGTTTTTAAAGACTTTTAAATTCCGAAAAACAGGTACAATTTTATAAAACCTTATGGGGTTTTGTAAAAGTTGTACCAGTTTTTTGTACTTAATTATTATTATATATTTTTTTATTTATATAAAGTGGTACAGTTTTTTGAAAACGTATAGGGACTTGTAAAAGTTGTACCAGTTTTTTGTACTTAATTATTATTATATTTTTTTTATTTATATAAAGTGGTACAACTTTGTGGTAGGGGTATAGCAAATCAGAAAGTTGTACCAGTTTGTTGTACTTAATTATTATTATATATTTTTTTTATTTATATAAACTGGTACAACTTTATGTAGGGCGTATAGGAAATTAAAAAGTTGTACCAGTTTGTAATAATGTTGATGCTTTATTACATTTTAAAACAACACATAATCTTGCGGATTGATTGGTGTACCGTTGTACCACAATTCAAAATGTAAATGTGTGCCGCTACTGGTTTCGCCTGTGTTACCAATAATGGCAATAGGCTCTCCGGCTTTTACATGGTCGCCAATATTTTTGGTTATACCACTGTTGTGCTTGTAAATGCTCATTAAATTATTGCTGTGTTGCAATTGTATTACATAACCATCATTGGCTGTCCACCCTGCGTACACAACCGTACCATCTAAAGCAGCTTTAATAAACTCGTTTTCTTTTGCCACTACATCCACCCCGTAATGCCCCTCGGCCATGTTAAACGAATGCGTTACCATGCCCTTAACCGGCGAAAAGAAAAAATAACCGCTAATGCCTGATGTGCCTACATTTTTACTCAGCGTAAGCGAAAATTTATCTTCCTGCTCTATTTCCTGACGTAAAACAGAATCGGTTCTGGATGGTTTTATGCTAATGTGCTGCGCATTTTTTTCCGAATTTTTTTCGGGTTTTATGGTATCCGAAGTTACATTGCCACTCAGTACATTTTGCAGGTTTTCTATATACTCGTTTTTTATCTTTATAAGCTCATCTACCGAGTCTGCTTTAAGCGATAGGGCAATCAATGCTTTTCTATCAGATATATCGCCATAACCCGGAATATACTCTCGTAAGGGGGTAAACGCCACCAAGCTGGTTACCAAAAACGACATAAAAATGGTAATGGCACTAACCATAATTAAAATACCACCCGGCGTTAAACGCAAAGAAATTCGCTCTTCAAACGATTCATCGTTTAAAATAACCAAGCGATACTTACGACGCAAGCGTTGAGAAAGCGGTATTTTCTTTTTTTCTTCAGCCATTTAAGGACAACAAAGGTAACAGTTATCACTAAACAATTATCAGTAAGTGTACAACATGTAATTAATGCGTAATTTTGCAGCGTTTTGAAAATTTATAATTCCATACAGCAAATACCAAAAATCAACAATCCCATTGTTACCATTGGCACTTTTGATGGTGTCCATCTGGGGCATCAACAAATTATTAATCGCTTAAATAAAATAAAAAAAGAAACGGGTGGAGAGACTTTTATTTTCACGTTCGACCCACATCCTCGTCAGGTTTTATTTCCCAATCAAACCGATTTAAAACTACTTACACTCACATCCGAAAAACTTAATTTATTGGAACAAGCCGGCATAGACCACGTATTGGTTTATCCGTTTACAAAAGAGTTTTCGCAACAATCGGCACACAGTTATATAAAAGATATTTTGGTAGATGCCATTGGGGTTAAACAATTAATTATTGGTTACGACCATCATTTTGGAAATAACCGCGAAGGAAATATTGGCACACTAAAAAAATACGCTCCCGAGTATAATTTTTCGGTAGAAGAAATTCCTGCACACGAAGTTGATTCTATAAATGTAAGTTCATCTAAAATTCGTAAAGCATTAGAAGAAGGCGATATAGAAACCGCTAATGCATTTTTAGGATATAACTATTTTATATCGGGCAAAGTGGTTGATGGCAAAAAACTGGGGCGCACTATTGGCTACCCAACGGCTAATATTTTTATTGAAAACCCGGCCAAATTAATCCCAAAAATTGGGGTGTATGCGGCAAGTGCAACTGTTAATGGAGCCCATTATAAAGGCATGATGAGCATTGGCTACAACCCAACCACCGATACCGATAATAAAATAAAAGTTGAATTACACATTTTTAACTTTGATGCCAACATTTATGGTTGTAACTTAACGCTGCAAATAAAAGCTCGTTTACGCAATGAAGAGAAGTTTAATTCGTTAGATGAGTTAAAAAAACAGTTACATGCAGATAAAGAACATGCGCTTTCGGTTTTATAAAATAGTTGTTTTAGTTTTTCTTTTTTGCGGAAAATTAGTTGCGCAAGAAAAAGAATTGCTCGATTCTGCCCAAATGGAAACAGTTTACACCTATTTGGATTTGAAAGAAGCGCTTGAGCATCCCGAAATGGTGATTCGCTTAGAATTAAAAAAACAAAAATTAAAAACTTTTCCGCCTGAAATTTTTCAGTTTAAAAACTTGCAATATTTATCTCTCAGTAAAAATCAGTTAAAAGAATTACCCGATAGTCTTTATAAACTTACGCAGTTACAATATTTAGATGTATCGCATAACAAACTAGCCTCGTTACCTAAAGAAATTGGCAAGTGCAGTAACCTGGTTTATTTAAACGCAAACAATAACGATTTATATACCCTGCCACCCCAAGTTGGTAATTTAGAAAAACTACGTACACTTGATTTATGGAGCAACGATTTATCCGATTTTCCGGAGGCACTTAGTAATTTAAAACAACTTAACACGCTTGATGTACGTGCTATTTTAATTAGCGATGATGCCATGAAACTGCTTAAAAAGTGGTTACCAAACACCAACATTTTTTCAAACCCGCCCTGCAATTGTAAATTATGAGCAAACCTGTTTTCGAAAAACACCTTTTTGTTTGTACTAACCAACGCAGTGGAACCGATAGAAGAAGTTGTGGCGAACAGCATGGTTTAGATTTAACCGCAGCATTTAAAAAAGCCATAAAAGATAAAAAATTAGACATGCCCATACGTGCACAGCGTGCCGGATGCCTTGGCATTTGCGATTTTGGACCAACCGTGGCCATTTACCCCGAAGGAACTTTTTATGTAAATGTGCAACTAAGCGATGTAGAAGAAATTGTGCAAAAACACATTATTGAAAACAAAAAAGTTGAAAGGCTTTTGCTGCGTACCGAAAAATAATGTCACAAGAATTTTCTATAGAGCCGTATTTAAATGATGCGGATATTTTAAATAAAACAGCCGAACAAATACAAAAAGATTTTGCTTTTTTTGATTTAACCATTGTGTTTAAACAAAACAGTACCAGTGCTTATGCGCTTATGTACCAGGAGGTTTTGCCTCAAATACAAAAACTGCTGGCAGCTAATTCACAAAAAATATTTTCGTTGTTATACCGCATTGATATAAGCGAAGCTCAATTAAAAACCGAATTACAAAAAAATAAAGAACAAACAAGCGAAGAAACAATTACCAACTTAATTGTGAAGCGTTGTTTACAAAAAGTAGTTTTACGAAAATTATTTTCGCCGCATGATTGATATTAAAATACGCAAAGGCCTTGAAGCTGATTTAGAACAGGTTTTAGGCTTGGTTAAAGAACTTGCCATTTACGAAAAAGCACCTAACGAAGTAGAAGTTACCATAGAAGAAATGCATAACTGGAGTTTTGGTGCCGATAAAGTGTTTGAATTTTTTGTAGCCGAGCATGAACATAAAATTATTGGCATTGCCCTATACTATTACAAATACAGTACATGGAAAGGCAAGTGCTTGTTTTTAGAAGACATTATTGTAACCGAAGCTTACCGACGATACGGTTTAGGTTCTAAACTGTTTAACCAAGTAGCTTTGGTTGCCAAACAACAACAAGTGCGCCGTATGGAATGGCAAGTACTTGATTGGAACGAACCTGCCATAAATTTTTATAAAAAATACAGCGCACATTTAGATGGCGAATGGATTAATGGCAAACTAACCCACAACCAATTACAAAGTTTTTAAAATAAAAAAGCCGCTGCACAAAATGCGCAGCGACTTTTTTATTCGAATTTTTTTTTTAAAGTGTAATTGTAATACTGTATGAGCCTATACTTACAACATAGCTTAAATCGCAAACACCGTTACCGTAATTAATAGTACGTGTTGCTTTACCTGTTGGTGTAAAGTTTAACACCCCCGATACATATAAATATTTGCTCCAATAAGGTGTACAGTTCAAATTAAGTACTAATGGTGAACCTGCTTGAATGTTACCAGAATAAGTTTCTCCATCAGAAGCAGTTCCGCTAAAATTAGTACTTGATACAGCAACAAGCGCTTGTGCCCAATTAATGCTATTAGCTACTGTACCACCATAACCATTAAAAACACCAGGATAAGTATGTGAGGTTGCTGTTCCATCAAAATTAGTAGATGTATAAGCACTTGTATTTAAAAGCGCGATGTTCCATTGAGCATTCCATAATATAGTACCACCACCATTAGCAGCTGTTTTTGTAATAACAATGTCTGAATTATCAGTCCAGGTAAGTTGCCCATTAACACGACCAATATTCTTAATTGTTTTAGTGTTAATGTGTACTGTATTTCCATCAACCGTATAAACTGTACCACCAACATTAGGAGTTGTAACGTTAAGAACTAAACCAGAGTCTCTATACCAGACAGCATTATTAGTAGAAGCACTCCAATCATAATAAATTGTACCATTACGCAAATGCCCATCATATCCCATGTAACTATTAAAAGTAACTGTCATATTTTTTGCACTAGTGTTAATGACAACAGTTACAGAAGTACTCAAAGGTCCAAACATGCCTCCTCCTTGAGTTGTACGATACGTAGATAAACTTCCATTATTATTTTCAATTCCTTGAGAACCGATATTTGTAATATCATGTGCACTTTGCTGTGCTGTGTTATTATCGGTAGAACTGGTAGTGCTTGTGTCAGATGTAGGGGTTGTAGTTGCTTTCTTGGCACAAGAAGACATAATGACCGCACTTGCCAACATTAAACCGGCAACAGCTAAGCTTAGTTTTGTTTTTTTCATTGTTTTAATTTTTTTGGTTTTGTTAATTCGATACGCAAGATAGCAAAAGGTTTAATTTCAGCAACAATTTTTTTCGTTAACATTCTTTTTGTTATACAAGAAGCCTATTTAAGTCTTACTTTTACAAAAAATTTACACAAAATATTTTTTTATGAAAGTAGCTGTAGTTGGTTGCACAGGCTTGGTTGGCAGTGTAATGTTAAAAGTTTTAGAGGAAAGAAATTTCCCTATTACGGAGTTAATTTTAGTAGCCTCCGAAAAATCGGTTGGTAAAGTAATTAATTTTAAAAACAAGGCTTACAAAATTGTAAGTGCCGCCGATGCCATAGCTAAAAAACCCCATATTGCTTTATTTTCGGCCGGAGGAAGCACCTCTTTAGAGCTTGCCCCTAAGTTTGCCGAAGTCGGCACAACGGTAATTGATAATTCATCGGCATGGCGCATGGATGTGGCAAAAAAACTCATCGTACCCGAAGTAAACGCGCATGTACTTACCAAAAACGATAAAATTATTGCTAACCCAAATTGCTCAACCATACAAATGGTGGTGGTTTTAAACCCATTGCATAAAAAATATAAAATAAAACGTGTAGTAGTTAGCACGTATCAGTCGGTTACGGGCACAGGTGTTAAAGCGGTTACACAATTAATGAACGAACGCCAGGGCATTAGCGGCGAAATGGCTTACAAATATCCTATTGATTTAAATGTGATACCGCAAATAGATGTTTTTTTAGATAACTCGTACACCAAAGAAGAAATGAAAATGGTAAACGAAACTAAAAAAATTATGGGCGATAATAGTATTGGTTTAACGGCTACAACCGTTCGTATACCTGTTATGGGTGGGCATAGCGAAGCTGTTAACATTGAGTTTGAAAACGATTTTGATATAGCTGATATTAAAAAAATATTGCACGACACACATGGACTTATTGTGATGGATGACATTGCCAACCACGTGTACCCAATGCCCATGCATGCACACAACAAAGATGAAGTTTTTGTGGGGCGCATCCGTAGAGATGAATCACAAGCAAAAACATTAAATCTTTGGATTGTAGCCGATAATTTACGCAAAGGCGCAGCAACAAATGCCGTACAAATTGCCGAATATTTAGTAGAGAATAAACTGGTTTAAACCACTTAAAAAAGGGCGTGCATTAGGGCAGTAAAAGGGCGAATAAAAGGGCACTAACGGGGCGTGCTGAAAGACTATTAAATACTGGCGTTTTTACCATTTTTATTTTTTATGGGGCACTTACTGGGGCGGGGAAAAGGGCGTAAAAAGGGCAACAAACAAAATAATATAATTATATAAAAATATAAGGGATAAAGACCCAGATTTTCTTCTTTAATTTTTCTCCCTTTTTTTATTAAAAAAATATTTTTCTTCAACAAATTTTTAAGCATTGCTTTGCTTAAAAAAATAACCCAAAAAACGGCTCGGTTTAACATTTTATTAAAAATTAATCCACAATTTGTTTTTTTATCTATTTTTTTCTACTTTCGTATCCGAGTTGTTTTGTGTAAACAATTCATTTAACTTATTTTAAATAAAAAATATGAAAAAAATCTCTACGCTCTTATTCGCCGCATCGCTAGGTTTATCAAGCCTTTCATTCGCTCAGCAAGATCCGCAGTTTACTCAATTTATGTTTTGTAAACAGGCATATAACCCGGCTGTAGTGGGAACAAATGGTAGTATTTGTTTCGATGCATTATTCCGCCAGCAATGGGTAAGTTTTCCGGGCGCACCAAAAACAGGTTTATTTGGCTTCAATATGAACGCCGGTAACTTTGGTGTTGGTTTAACCGTTATGAACGACCAAATTGGTTTCCAAAACACAACCATGGCTCGTATAGCCGGTGCTTATCATATACACATTGGCCCTGCCGGTATTTTAAGTATTGGTGTTGATGCCGGTATTTATCAACAAAAAATAAACGGTGCTTATGTGCCGCCGCAAACTTTAAATGACCCATCTATTCCTAACAATAACAACCCTACTGGTGCCGGTTCTCCTAATTTAAACAAAATGAGCCCCGACTTTGGTGGCGGTATCTATTATACTATTCCAAATAAACTTTATATCGGTATATCAAGCACTCACTTAGGTGGCGAAACTCTTGTAGGTGGTTCAAGTCAAAATAGTAACGGTGTTTATTCTGGTTATAAATTAACTTATGATGTAGCGCGCCACTATTATATTATGGCCGGTTACAACTTTGATTTACGTGGCGGAACAGATGCTTTACAAACTAACGTTTTAGTTAAAACTGATGCAGCTTCAACCCAATTAGATGTTAACGCTACTTATATGTACAAAAAAATGATAGGTTTAGGTATATCATATCGTTTACAGGATGCCGTAGCCCCTATGCTTGTTTATAAAGCGCCATTTGGTTTACGTGTAGCCTATTCTTATGATATCACTACATCTAAAATTAAAGGATATAGCTCAGGAACTCACGAAATTTCGATTGGTTATTGCATGAAACCAAAAGATAAAGCTAAAACGCAAAGTCACTGGAATACAAGGTTTTTTGCTGAATAATTTACGAATTATTTAGGCTAAAAGCAAGAATTTTAAAAATAAATGAAACCTTTTAAAAAAAATTGCGTTAAAGCAACTTACCAGCGTTTCAAAATAAATAGTATTTTTGGCGCGTTAGGTAATAAACTAAACAAAAAAGTATGAAAAAACTTTTGATTTTGGCCTCTTTTGTTGCAATCGTTACCGGTTGTAACAGCTACAGCGGAGAGCTGGTTGGGGTAAAAGGTAGAGAAGAATGGTTTCAGCCCGATCCTTATGGGATGCTTTATATGCCTGTTGGTAGCTACCATATGGGTCCTAATGACGATGAAGTTGGATCAGCACACACTACTAAATCTAAAATAGTTTCTATTCAGGCCTTTTATATGGATGAGACTGAAATTTCTAATAACGAGTACCGTCAGTTTGTATTTTGGGTTAGAGATTCTATAGCGAGAGTTTTACTTGCCAATGGGGGAAACGCAGAAGCAGCCGATTATCAAATATCACAAGAAGAGTTTTTAGATATGGCTCCTCTTTATCGTACCGATAATAACTTAAAAGAATTTTACATCAACTGGGAAAAGAAAATTAAATGGGATTCTCCGGATGATGATTACCGTACAGATTTACAACCACTTTATTTACCGGAAAACGAGCGTTACTATAACCGTAAGGAAATTGACTCTCGCAAACTTAACTACGAGTACTATCGTATAGATATTAGATTAGCTGCTGCAAAAAACAATCGTTTTTTACCGCAAAAATCTCCTGATGTACAAGTTAACGAATTTAAAAAGGGAGAGTACTTGAATGGTGTAACCTTAAATGATGGTACAACCGATAAGTTAGGTACAAAAACATCTCCTGTTCAAGCTCCTGATAAAGATGCTAAAACATTAGGTCAGTACGAAGTTGAAGACCAAATATCGGTTAGTCAAGGCGCTTATGTTCCTCGTCAGCGTAAAGGTGTTGATAGAAGTGTATTTATTATAAAAGACGTTATTAACGTTTATCCTGATACTTTAGCTTGGGTACATGATTTCACCTATGCTTTTAACGAGCCTATGACAAATATGTATTTTTGGCATCCGGCCTATGATACATATCCTGTGGTTGGTATAACTTGGAAACAAGCTCGCGCATTTTGTGTATGGCGTACCAATTTACTTAACGAGTTCCTAATTGGCGGCGGTCAGTCTATTGTAAACGATTTCCGTTTACCAACCGAATCTGAGTGGGAGTATGCTGCTCGTGGTGGTAACGATTTATCTCAATATCCTTGGGGTGGTCCTTATATCCGTAACGCACGTGGTTGTTTCTTAGCTAACTTTAAACCAATGCGCGGTTCGTATGAAGTGGATGGTGGTTTTCATACTGTACATATATTCTCATACAATCCTAACGATTGGGGCTTATATTGTATGGCAGGTAACGCAGCCGAGTGGACAAGAAATGCTTTTGATGAATCAGCATATGATTTTGAACATGACATGAACCCTGATTATGAGTACGAAGCACAAGATAATGAAGCAAATGTGTTAAAGCGTAAAGTAATTCGCGGTGGGTCTTGGAAAGATGTTGGTTTTTATCTTCAAAATAGCAGTAAAACGTATGAGTATCAAGATACCGCAAAATGTTATATAGGTTTTCGTTGTGTAATGACCTACTTAGGTCGTGCTAAGGGAGACGATTCGCCTCAATAACCAAACAAACAAATAAAATCATCAATTAACTAACAATTAAACAAAAGAAAAGCCATGAGCAGCAAGTTACCAAAAATCACGGGCTACAAAAAGATTCTTCACATTATTGCATCTGGAGGAGCGTCAGTAGTTATTGTAGGAGCACTATTTAAAATTATGCACTGGCCAGGTTCGGCGGTTATGCTTACAACAGGTCTGTTAATTGAGGCCTTAATATTTTTACTTTATGCATTTGATGTACCACACGAAGAGTGGGATTGGTCTTTAGCATATCCTGAATTAGTTAGTATGGGTGCTCACCACGAAGAGGAAGAAGAAAAAGGTTCGGTTACACAACAATTAGATAACATGCTTGAGCAAGCTAAAATAGGACCAGAACTTATTGAAAGCTTAGGTAACAGCATGCGTTCGTTAAGCGATAATGCAGGTAAAATTGCAGATGTTTCTAACGCACATTTAGCTACTAACGAGTATGTTGATAGCGTAAAAGGTGCTGCTAAAAATGTAAATAACCTTTCAGACTCTTATAGCAAAGCTGCAGAATCTTTAATGGGTTTATCATTATCAAACGAAGCAGGTGCTTCAGTTGGTGATCAATTAAGTAAAGTATCTAAAAACTTATCAGCTCTTAATGCTTCTTACGAACTTCAGTTACAAGGAAGTAATGAGCATGTTAAAGCTACTTCTCAGTTCTACGATAGCTTAGGTGAGTTAATGAAAAACTTACACGATTCAGTTGATGATACTCGTAAATACAAAACCGAAATCTCTTCGTTATCAACTAACTTATCTGCTTTAAATAATATTTATGGCAATATGTTAACTGCTATGAATTATAAAAATCAATAATCGATAAAATTTTAAAAGGAAAGAAAAGGAAAACAACACATCTTTTTCTTTCCTTTTTATTAAAATATTTTTACTAATTATTTAAAAAAATTAAACAATGGCAGGCGGAGGAAAAGAAACCCCAAGGCAGAAGATGATTGGTATGATGTACTTAGTACTTACCGCACTTCTGGCAATGAACGTATCGAAAGATATTTTAAAGGCGTTTGTAACTGTTAACGAAAGTTTAGAAAGAACTAACAATAACTTTAATAACAACACGCTAAAAGTAATGAAGGCTTTTGAAGAGTCAAAAGCATCTACGCCTCAGGCTGCGCCTTATTATGCTAAGGCAGTTATTGCGGAAAAAATGACTAACGACCTTTTTAATTATATTGAAAAATTAAAGCACGAGCTAATTGCAAAAACCGACGGAAACCCTGGTGGCGACACTTTACGTTTACGTTACGTAGATGCAAAAGATAATTACGATAAACCAACGCACGAATTGATTGGTGATGATGAGCGTAACCCAAGATCGGGTGAGTTTTCGGCAGTAGAATTAAAAACCAAAATTACTGAAGTGCATGACAATCTAATTAAAATGATTGACGACATGCAGAAACATAAAGAGACTCGTTTTCTTCAGGCTGATTATGAAAGTTTAAAAAAGAAAATTGAAACTATTAAACCTGATGCAGGCGATGAAAAAGAAGATGGTGTGCCTGTAACTTGGGAGATTTTAAACTTTTATCACTTACCATTAGCCGGTACTATTACCAACCTAACTAAAATGCAAGCCGATTTGAAAAACGTAGAGGCAGAGATTGTATCTAACTTCTCGGGCGCTGCCGGTAAAGTAATGGTTAAATTTGATAAACTATCTGCTAAAGTTGTAGCTCCTTCAAGCTACATTCAATCTGGTCAGAAATATGAAGCTGATATATTTATAGCTGCATCTTCTTCTGATTTCAAAAAAGAAAACATGGAGATTGTTGTTAATCCGGCTTCTTATGACTCTATAAAAGGTACTATTACGGGTGGAACTCCCGTTGAGTTATCTCCGGATGGTATGGGAAAATACTCTACCGGTACACAAGGACAAGGTGAGCAAAAATACAAAGCAGTAATTAAATTTAAACAACCTACTGGTGAGTATAAATTTTATACGTACGAAACAAGTTATATGGTAGCAGCACCTTCAGTGGCTGTATCTGCTGACCAAATGAACGTGTTTTATGTTGGTGTTCCTAACCCGGTTTCGGTTTCTGCTGCTGGTGTTTCTCCAACTGATTTGATTGTAAGCCCAAGTGGTGGTGGTGTTAGATCTACTTCAAAAGGTGCCGGTGTTTATGAGTTTAACTTCTCAAGCCCTGGTGAGTGTAACGTAAGTGTGTCTTCAAAAAACCCTAGTGGTGGTGGATCAAAACCACAAGGTTCTAAAAAATTCCGTGTAAAACCACTTCCTCCACCGTTAACTACTGTGGGTGGTTTCTCTGGTTCAATTGACATGAAAAAGAGTCAATTATCAACTATTGGTGGTGTTGGTGCTCAAGCTCCCGGATTTGACTTTAAAGCAAACTTTATTGTTACAGGGTTTGAAATTACTGGTAGTGTAAAAGGGCAAACTAAAATTGCAAGTTGCCAAGGAAACACTTTAAGTGCTGATGCAAAAGCCATAATAATGGGTGCTGGTCCTGGAAGTAAAATTTTTATTGACCAAGTTAAAGTAAAAGGCCCGGATGGAAAAATGTGCCCTAACGTACCGGGTGTTACTATAAAAGTAAAAGCATAATTAACTATTTTTTAATATGAAAAACACTTCTTTAATAACCGCTTTTTTGTTGATTATATCGGCAAATTTGTTGGCGAAGAATAATTCTTCGTTAAATATGAGTCTTGCTCCGGCTACTTCATATACTGTTCCGGGAGGTGTTTTTCAACCTGGAGATTATTCTGATGGAATTTACACCAAAGAAAATTCAACTAACAGAAGATTTATTCCATATACTTTTTTACGCGAAGCAGATGTGCAGTGGACAAAAAGAATTTGGAGAAGTATCGATATGCGTGAGAAAATAAATCAACCGCTTTATTTTCCTACTGAGTTTTTAACCAGCCGTATTTCGTTCTTACAGGTAATTACAAAATATATTTTTACAGATGAAATTATTGCTTTTAGTGATGATGAATTTTTAATTCCACTTAGACCAAATGATATCAAAACTAAGTTACGTAAACAAGGTGACTCTACTGACCAAGTATCATTTGATAAAGATGGTAACGAGGTTAGGGTAAAAATTCTTCCTCCGGCAGATTCTACTTGGATGTATTTAGGTTTTAGACAATTAAAGCTTAAAGAAGATTGGTTTTTTGACAAACAAAAATCGGTTTTAGAGGTTAGAATTTTAGGCTTAGGTATATATACTTTTGACGAAGAGAAACAGCTTGAAATTCCTCAATTTTGGGTTTATTTCCCAGCTTGCCGACCTTACTTTGCAAAGCATGAGGTTTATAACACTAAAAATGATGCAGAAAGAAGAACTTATGATGACATTTTTTGGAAGCGCATGTTTAACAGCTATATCGAAAAAGAATCAAACGTATATGATAGACGAATTGATTCATATACTAAAGGCATAGATGCATTACTTGAATCGGATAGGATTAAAAATGATATTTTCTTATACGAGCATGATATGTGGCATTTCTAATTAAAATGTATTATTCAAAACCCGCTCAAAAGGCGGGTTTTTTATTTTATACCACTAATTTTTGTGTACCCGTTTAATAATTATCTTTGTTTTATACATAGCAATAGAGGTGTGCGGAATAATTATACAATACTACTTTTTCTTTTAAGCATTTTAGTTTTATTTCATCAAAACATTCAAGCTCAAAAAGTAGGTGTGGTGCTTAGTGGTGGTGGTGCAGGAGGTGCTTGCCATGTAGGCGTGTTAAAGGCATTAGAGGAAAACAACATTCCTATTGATTATATAACCGGAACTTCTATTGGTGCTTTAATTGGTGGTTATTATGCTGCCGGTTATAGCATAGAAGAAATTGAAAAAATGGTTACTTCAGAGAAATTTGTAGAGTTAACCAGAGGATATATTGAAAAGAAGTATCAATATTATTTTTTCAGAAAAGAGGATGATGCCTCGTGGATTACATTAAAAGTATCTTTCGATTCATCATTAGTAACCAATATACCAACTAATGTAATTAATCCTATACCTATAGATTTTGAGATGGTTAAGGATTTTTCAAATGCCGCTGCTGCTGCCTCATACAATTTTGATAGTTTATTTGTTCCGTTTAGATGTGTTGCCTCTGATATCGAAAACAAAAAATCTGTTGTGTTTAAAGATGGGAAATTAAACCAGGCAATTAGAGCCTCTATGACTTACCCAATGTATTTAAAACCTATTAGTGTAAATGGGAAAATTTTATTTGACGGGGGGCTTTATAATAATTTTCCGGCAGATGTGATGAATAAAGATTTTAATCCTGATTACATTATTGGCTCAGTAGTTACCAGTGCTAATCCAAAAGTAGATGAAGAAAATTTATATGCCCAGCTACGCAGTATGCTTATTAATAATCCGGATTTTAGTTTGCAAAACAAGGCGGGAATCATTATTAAATCGTGGAGTGATGTTGGTACATTTAATTTTAACTCTTGCAAAAAATTGATTGATAGTGGATATGTGGCCACTACACGACAAATATATTCTATCCGTAAAAGTATTTCTATTTCTATAACCAGAGAACAGATAAACGAAAAAAGAAAAAAGTTTAAGCAGAAATTTTCGGAACAAACTGTTGTTGAAGAAATTAATATAGAGGGATTAAGTAAAAAACAACAGTTTTATGTAAAACACGTGTTACAAAATAATCCTAAAAAACTATATACTTTAGAAAGTATAAAAAAAACTTATTTTAGGCTTGCCGAAGACCCAAAGATACAATCCGTTTTCCCTACACTTGTACTTAACCCACAAACAGGCAAGTACATATTAAATTTAAAAATAAAACGTCAAAAAGATTTGTTTATTCAATTTGGTGGAAACATCTCTACACGCCCTATTAGTACCGGTTTCGTATCGGCACAGTATAATTATTTTTCAAAGTTTGCGATGTCAATATATGCTAATGGTTATTTTGGAAGACTTAACACATCAGGCTTAGCAAAAATCAGATTTGATTTTCCATCTAAATTACCCATATATATAGAACCCTTAGTTTGTTTTTCGAGATGGGACTATTATAGAAGCAGTACCTTGTTTTATAATTTTCAGCAACCAGCATACTTAACTCAAAATGATAAGTATGGTGAATTGAATATTGGTGTGCCTATTGGAAATAAATCTAGAGCCATTATTGGTGGTGGAGTTGCCGAATTAAATAATATTTATTATCAAACAAGTACTTTTAGTACAAAAGATACTGCTGATCAAACCAGGTTTCAGTTTCTTTATGGAAACCTTGAGTACGAGTATAATTCATTAAACAGAAAACTGTATGCATCAGAAGGGGGATATTTTAGTTTTAAAACAAGATATGTAAATGGTTTAGAAAGTCTTCTTCCTGGCACTACTTCTAAAGAAGTAAAGCAGCTTGATGTTCCGCACGAATGGGTTGTTCTTAAAATGAAATTTGATGGCTATTTAAAACCATTTAAATTTTTTAAAGTGGGTATTTTAGCCGAAGGAGTTTATTCTACACAGAATTTATTTTTAAATTATACCTCATCGGTGCTTTCTGCACCGGCTTTTATGCCTACACCCGAAAGTAGAACCTTGTTTCTTCCAAACTTTAGGGCATATCAATATATGGCAGGTGGGGGTAAAATGATTTTTAATCCGATAAAAAAGATAGACATAAGATTTGAAGCCTATATTTTTCAACCTTATCAAGCCATAAATGATAATATAAATAGTAAGGGTGTTAAGTTACCGCCTAGCTTGGGTAAAACTTTTGCCGACAGATATTATGTTGGTATGGCGGCTATTGTTTATCATACAGCTTTAGGGCCACTTAGTTTATCTGTAAATTATTATCATGGAGAATTACAGCCTTTTACCTTTTTAGCACACTTTGGCTACACATTATTTAATAGAAAATCTATTGAGTAAAAACAGCTAACTCATCATCTCCTATCATCTGTGAATTTGATTTGCTTTTATTAATAACAGGAGCTTTAATGCCTGATTGAAAATATTTATTTCCCGTAAAAATTCGCGCTTCATCCCACAAACCTCTATCTATAAAGCTTTGCAAAGTATGCCTCCCTCCTTCTATAATAACAGAAGTTACTTTTTTATCGTATAAATAGTTCAAAATTTGTGGGGTAATTTCCTTTGTAAAATCTATTTGATGGTAAGTAACATTGTTTACACTCACCTCTTTTTTCTCAGTAATAACAATCGTTTCTGCTGCATTAGAAAAAATTGGATTTATAAATGGCACCTTTAATTCTTTATCAATTAAAATACGGATTGGGCTTTTTCCTTCGGTTAAACGTACTGTTAATGCCGGGTTATCAAGCAAAGCAGTAGTTGTTCCAACCAGTATAGCCTGCTCTTGCGCACGCCAAGTGTGTACTAATTTTTTACTCTCGTTATTCGTAATCCAGTTTTCTTCTCTAATAAATGGAGGAAATTTAGAAATAAAATTATCCTTTGTTTGCGCCCATTTTAAAATTATATAGGGACGTTTTTTTTCGTGATAGGTAAAAAAGCGTTTATTTAATTCGTACGCCTCTTTTTCTAAAACACCAGTAAACACTTCTATGCCGGCGTTACGCAACTTTTCAATGCCTTTACCTGCCACTAAAGGATTTGTATCTAAACAAGCAACAACTACCCGCTTTATTTTATGTTCTATCAATAAATCACTACAAGGAGGTGTTTTGCCATAATGTGAGCATGGTTCGAGATTTACATATACCGTACTTTCGGCTAATAAATTTTTATTTACAACACTTGCTATGGCATTTACCTCAGCATGTGCCTCGCCATATTTTTGATGATACCCCTCGCCTATTATTACATTATTATGCACAATAACACAGCCTACCATTGGGTTTGGAGCCACGCTGCCCAAGCCCTTTGCCGCCAGCTCTAGGCAACGCTGCATATATTGATTAAAGTCATTCATCTAAATAAAAATAAGCCCTATATTTATCGGATAAAATTACATCAAATATGGAACTAAAGCCGGAGATAATTGAAAAAATAAAATTGCTGGATGCCAAGTATGCTGCTATGGGACAAGACCTAAATGCTTATTTAGAAGGTTTACTACATGCGGATTATTTAACTTACTGGAATTATATTCATTTAGACACCCTGTTATCATTACAAAGTCCGCTTACAAAAATACCTGATGAAGAAATTTTTATCATGTATCATCAAATAACTGAGTTGTATTTTAAGCTTTGTATACACGAGTATAAGCAGATTTGCAACCGCACCGCTTTAACAGCCGATTTTTTACTTGCCCGTGTAACCCGCATTAACAGATACTTTGATGCACTAACACTTAGTTTTGATATTATGAGCGAAGGAATGGAAAAAGAACAATTCTTAAAATTCAGAATGAGCTTATTACCTGCCAGTGGTTTCCAAAGTGCACAGTATCGTATGATTGAAGTTTATACTACTCCTTTTACCAATTTAATGCATAAAGACTATAGAGGAAAATTTGCCGAAATACCAACTGATACAGAAGTTGAAACTATGTTTGAACATATTTATTGGAAAGAGGGCGCTACCGAACTTGCCACAGGTAAAAAAACATTAACATTAAAACAGTTTGAAGAAAAATATGCGCACCAAATAATTATGCTGGCTAAAGAATATAAGAACAAAAATGTGTGGATGCTTTATAAACAGTTACCTGAAACTGAGCAAAAAAACGCTAAACTGTTGGAAGCCTTTAAGCATTTAGATGTTAATGTAAACGTAAACTGGCCATTAGCTCATTATAAAACTGCGGTGGCTTATCTACATAAAAACCCCGAAGATATAGCCGCTACTGGAGGCACTAATTGGCAAAAATACTTGCCACCCCGTTTTCAAAAACGCATCTTCTTCCCTACCCTATGGACTGACGCTGAAAAAGAAGAATGGGGCAAGCAATGGGTAAAGAAAAACGTGTTTAACCAATAACACAATAATTTTATTTATCTTTCGTTCCTAAGCAATGAGGAAAATTGTACTCTTTTATCTACTAATTCTCTCTTTCGGAAAGTCATTTTCGCAAGTAGGTGGTTTGGCATCTTATTCGTACTTAAATCTTCCTATACCGGCACGTACGGCTGCTTTAGGTGGCAGTTCTATTGCTTTAAAAGACGATGATATAAACACAGCAGTTCAAAACCCGGCATCGCTTTCAAGTAAAACAAATAATGCACTATCAGGCAGTTATATAAATTTTTTAGGCTCAATAAACTATGGTTATTTAACTTATGGCAGAAGTTTTAAAAACATAGGTCATTTTGCAGTTGGCATACAAGACATTGGTTATGGCAGCATTAGTGAACGTGACGAATACGGAAATCAAACAGGTACATTTAAGGCTAACGATTATAATTTCAATTTAACATACACCTACGATAAAGACTCTTTATTAAGCTATGGCGCTACACTTAAAACTTTGTATTCTAAATACGCACAATATACTTCTATTGGCAATGCGTTAGATTTTGGTATAACCTATAACAAAGCTTCAAAATTATTTGTGCTATCTGCTGTGGTACAAAATATAGGTAGAGAATGGAAAACCTACACAGGTGGCGGCCCACATGAAAAACTGCCATTTAATATTTTGATAGGTGCTTCTAAAAAATTTAAACATGCACCGTTTAGGTTTATTGTTACTTATGATTATTTAAACCGTTGGGATTTAACTTATACCGACCCAAATAATCCGCCACCTACAGTTGACCCATTTACCAAACTCCCTATTAAACAACATCCATTTAAACAATTTATGGATAAAGCCGGCAGGCATTTTATTTTAGCTACCGAAATTTCGCTTACAAAAAACTTTTTTGTACGCATTGGTTTTAACTACAAAATGCGTAAAGAACTTTCGTTAACCGATAAGCAAGGCATAGCCGGTTTTTCGGGTGGTTTAGGATTTAAAATTTCTAAATTTAATTTTAGTTATTCGTACGCTCAAATTAGTCCGGTATATGCCATGAACAGCCTTACACTTTCAACTAATTTAACCTCGTTTGTTAAAATAGACAAGCCTGTTGTTACTCCTTAAATGTGATTCTGTGAGCGACAAGCATCTCCTTAGTAAAACTTCTTTCTTAAAATCCGTACAATGCACTAAGGCATTTTTTCTTTACAAAAACCACTACCAATTAAAAGACCCATTACCTAAAGAAAAACAAGCTGTATTTAATCGAGGACACCAAGTCGGTTTTCTAGCGCAAAGTTTATTTCCGGGTGGAGTAGATGTTAGTCCTACACATATTTCTAAATTTAATGACTCAGTTAAAAGAACAAAAGAATTAATTGAACAAGGCTGTTGGATTGGAGCTAAAAGTATAGTTTGTCAGGGAGTTGTGGTTGGCAGCCACGCGGTGCTTACAGTTGGTTCTGTTGCAACTAAAAATATGAATGATTATACTATTTACCAAGGTAACCCAGCACAAGCAATTAAAGAAAGAGTAATTAGTTAATAGAACACAATTATTTAAACGACAAAATGATAACACATCGTCCACGTAGAAATCGTAAAAATCAAGCCATACGTAATTTGGTACAAGAAAATAATGTACTGGTAA
>JABDCR010000016.1 GCA_013288015.1 Bacteroidota bacterium
CCGGCACACACACCGGTACCAGAATACATAAGACTAATTGCCGATAGTAAGTATGATGAAGCTTATATGATTAACTGGGATTCTAACGTTTTTCCGGGGGTACTTGGTCGTACTTGCGATAGACCTTGCGAACCTGCTTGTCGTCGAGGACGCGTGGAAGAAGAGCCTGTTGCTATTTGTCGTTTAAAACGTGTAGCAGCTGATAATAAAGGTAATGTAAAAGACTTAATGCCAAAAGGTCCTTTTAAACCAAATGGTAAAAAAGTAGCTTTGTTAGGCGCTGGCCCTGCTTCATTAACTGTGGCAAGAGATTTAGCTCAACTTGGTTATGAATTGCATTTATACGATGAGCAAAAAAAAGGCGGCGGTTTTATGCGCAGCCAAATTCCATCTTTCCGTTTACCGGAGACTGTGCTTGATGAAGAAGTAAATTACATTTTAGATTTAGGCATACACACCCATTTCAATCATTACGTAACTAGTATGAAGGAAATTCTTGCTAAAGATTATGATGCAATATTTGTGGGAACAGGCGCGCCAAAAGGAAGAGATTTAACTGATTTGCCGGGTCGTAAAGAAGGTGCTGCAAACATTCATATCGGCATTAATTGGTTAGCTAGTGTTGCTTTTGAGCACACTAGTAAAATTGGCAAAAACGTTATTGTATTGGGTGGTGGTAACACTGCAATGGATTGCTGCCGTACATCGCGTCGTTTAGGTGGCGAAAATGTAAAAGTTATAGTACGTAGCCCTTTTGCTGAAATGAAAGCATCGCCTTGGGAAAAAGAAGATGCAATGCATGAAGACATTCCTATTATTGATAACCATGTTCCAAAATCTTTCGTTGTTGAAAACGGAAAATTAAAAGGAATGATGTTTGAAAAAGTAAAAGCTGTTACCGAAAACGGAAAAAGAAAATTAGTTCCAATTGGTGGTGAAGATGTCTTTTTTGAAGCAGATGATGTGCTTTGTGCTATTGGGCAAGAAAATAGCTACCCTTGGATTGAGCGTGATTTAGGCATTGATTTTGACAAATGGGAGATGCCTGTGGTAAATGAAAAAACATTTGCTTCATCTCATAAAAAAATATTTTTTGGCGGTGATGCTGCATGGGGACCTAAAAATGTAATTACAGCTGTCGCTCATGGTCATCAGGCTGCTATTTCTATTCACTTGCAGTGTATGGAAAAAGATATTGTAAACGATCGCCCTGCACCATATGTAAATTTAGTGAGTCAAAAAATGGGCATACACGAGTGGATGTATGAAAGTGAAGTAACAACCGATGTTCGCTACATTGTTCCTCAGGCTGATAAAAAATTGACACTAACCAATCGTAAAAAAGAAGTTGAACTTGGTTTCGATCCATTAGCGGGATATAAAGAAGCACAACGTTGTTTGAATTGTGATGTACAAACGGTTTTTGCAAAAGATAAATGTATTGAGTGTGATGCCTGTGTTGACATCTGTCCTACCGCCTGTATCACATTTACCGAGAATGGTGACGAAAGCGATTTACGCTCTCGTTTAAAAGTACCTGCAACTAATTTAACACAAGATTTATATGTGTCAGATGTGTTACCTACCAAACGTGTAATGGTTAAAGATGAAAACGTTTGCCTGCATTGTGGTTTATGTGCCGAGCGTTGCCCAACTTCGGCTTGGGATATGGATAAATTCTTTTATAATGTAACTAAAGCAGTTAAAGCATGTCAGCAATAGAAAAAAATAAAGTTATAGTAAACGATTTTGTAGTACGATTTGCTAACGTAAACGGAACAGGTTCTGCCAGTGCCAACTACTTATTTACAAAAGCCATTTTTAGAATGGGTGTTTTTGTAACACCAAAAAATATTTTCCCGTCGAACATACAAGGTTTACCGACCTGGTATGAAGTGCGTGTTAACGAAAAAGGATATTTAGGTCGCAGAGAAGGCATTGATTTAATGGTTGCTGTAAATCCACAAAGTTTTGCAAAAGATGTAGCCTCGGTAAGACCAGGTGGATATTTTATGTACGATAGTTCTAAAAAATTACACCCTGAATATATCCGTCCGGATATAAACTACCTCCCTATTCCATTAATGCAAATGAGTAATGATGCATTTACCGATCCTCGTCAAAGACAATTATTTAAAAACATTATATACGTAGGTGCGCTTACTGCCTTACTTGATATTGAGTTTAGTGCCATTGAAGGATTATTGGCTGACCAATTTAAGGGAAAAGAAAAGCTAATTGCACCAAATATTAAAGCATTACAATTAGGAGTAGATTTTGTACATAAAAATTTTACCTACCCATTAAACTTTAGAGTTGAGAAAAGAGATTTACTGAAAGATTGGATTATGATGGAGGGTAATGCAGCCTGCGGACTTGGAGCTGTTTATGCAGGTGCTACGGTAGCCGCATGGTATCCAATCACCCCATCAACATCGGTGGTAGAAGCATTTAGTGAGTATGCCGCAGAAATGCGTGTAGATGAAAAAACAGGCAAAAACAATTTTGCCATTGTACAAGCAGAAGATGAATTAGCAGCTATAGGAATGGTTATTGGTGCTAACTGGAATGGGGCTCGCTCCTTTACAGCAACAAGCGGACCGGGCGTTTCATTAATGAACGAATTTTTAGGGCTTGCCTATTTTGCAGAAATTCCAACGGTGTTAATTGATGTACAACGTACAGGCCCATCAACGGGGATGCCAACACGTACCCAACAATCAGATATTATGGAAGCAGCTTATGCTTCGCATGGAGATACTAAGCATATTTTATTATTTCCTTCAACGCCTAAAGAGTGTTTTGAAATGACAGCCGAAGCATTTGATTTGGCTGAGCAATTACAAACACCAGTTATAATGATGACAGATTTGGATTTAGGAATGAATGACCATGTTTGCCCGCCCCTTGTATGGGATGATAAACGAGAGTATAAAAGAGGAAAAGTGTTAGATGCCGAAGCATTAGAAAAAATTGCAAAATTTGGCCGATACTTAGATGTTGATGGTGATGGTATTCCGTATCGTACATTACCTGGCACACACCCAACCAAAGGTTCTTATTTTACACGTGGTACATCGCGTGATGAGTATGCTGTTTATACAGAAGATAGCGGCGCTTATCAACGCAACATGGATAGACTAATAAAAAAATGGCATACGGCTCAAAATATAGTGCCTGCACCACATCTTTATCAAGACAAAAACAAGCATAAAAACGGACTTATTTTCTTTGGTACATCTACCTACTCATCTGAAGAGGCGATGGATATTTTAAAGGAAGAAGGAATTTTTGTTGATGCTCTGCGTTTAAAATCTTTCCCTTTTAATAAAACTGTAGTTGATTTTATTGACCAGCACGAAAAGGTTTTTGTTATTGAACAAAACCGTGATGGGCAATTAAAATCATTATTAATGATAGAATTACAAGCAAATCCTCAAAAACTTATTTCTGTTTTAAATTATGATGGCATGCCTATTACTGCCGACAATATTCTGAATCAAATTAAAAAGAGTTTATCACTTTCAACACCAACCGTAAAAGCAAACTAGCATATGACTTACGTAAAACCAAAATTTCGCCATCCTGAGCTTCCAAAAAATAAATTAGGATATTCTGTAGATTACTACGAAGGAGCTCTTTCAACTCTTTGTGCAGGTTGCGGGCACGATTCTATTAGTGCGGCAGTTGTACAAACTTGTTTTGAAATGAACATTGAACCGCATCGTTTGGCAAAACTTTCGGGCATTGGTTGTTCATCAAAAACACCTGCTTATTTTTTAAGTAATTCACATGGCTTTAATTCAGTACACGGGCGTATGCCATCGGTTGCCACAGGAGCAAACCTGGCTAATAAAGATTTAATTTATTTTGGCGTAAGCGGCGATGGAGATACTGCCTCAATTGGTATGGGGCAGTTTGTGCACGTTATACGTCGTAACCTGAATATGATTTACATTGTGATGAACAATGGTTGTTATGGTTTAACAAAAGGGCAAGATTCTGCTACGGCTGATGAAGGTTCTAAAAATAAAACAGGTCATGTAAATTTATTTGAAGGCATTGATTTGTCAAGCCTAGCAATAGAATTGGGTGCAACTTTTGTAGCACAAAGTTTTTCAGGAGATAAAGACCAATTAATTCCGTTAATTAAAGCTGCTATTAAGCATCCTGGCTTTGCATTTATAAATGTAATATCTCCTTGTGTTACGTTTAATAATAATGTGGGGTCAACAAAATCATATGATTATGTACGCGAGCATGTAGAGGCAACTGCTACTATTGATTTTGTACCTGAGATGACTGAAATTATAACCAGTTATGAAGAGGGAAGTTTAAAGACTGTAAAAATGCATGATGGTTCTTCCATCGAGTTACATAAGCTTGCAAAAGATTGGGATCCATTAGATAAAATTTCGGCTATGAATGCTATACAGCATGCTAAGCAAAAACACGAAATACTTACCGGACTTTTATATATGAATCCTGAAACAACAGAACTTCATAAACTACTAAACACAAGTGATAGAGCTTTAAATTCGCTTAAAAAGAAAGAACTTTGTCCGGGGTCTAAAGCTTTAGTTGATATAAACGCAGGTTTACGTTAAAATCAACTACCCCTTTTTCTCGGCAGTAGCTTCTGGTTTTTCGTTATTGTATTTTGATGGGCATTTCATCAAAATATCTTTTGCATGAAATTCTGTCCCCTGCATTTTACCAATAAGTACAATTTGTTCGGCACGTTCAAAATCCTGCGGTTTGTTTTTGTGTAAAACCACTTTACGTTCATCACCATTATTATCTACTAAATAAAATGTAAATTCATCTGTATTAACGGCCGGGTTATATTCTGTCGGCTTATCTTTATCGCGTTTACCTACCACGTGAAACTCGGTATCAGGGTTGCTGGCAGCTTGCTTAAAATCGGCATAAGTGCTACCACCCGGAAGAAGTAATGCAATTATTGCTCCAATAGAAACTGCAATAACAACAATAATAATTATGTGTGTTTTTTTCATGAAACTATTTTTTATTAAATGTATCTTCCAGTTTTTTTAGTTTTCTATCTATAATAATCAAATACGTTGCCAAACATGCAAATACAACTGATAAAACAAGTACCACTACATAAATTTTACCATCGCTACGCATAGTATCAGCCATTTGTGGCTCATTGTTTTGAGCAAATGTAGTTGCGGTAAGCATCAGCAAAAATGTCAGGCTAATTAATTTTTTCATCATTATCTAAATTGTATTGTAATTTTTTCATTCTATTTAATACGTTTAGTAACCAAACACTCATTAAAATCCAACCCAAACAAGCCGGGTAAAAAACCATACGCATATCGTTATCCATATCGTACTTACCAAAAGCGGGGTTACCACCATTACCCGGATGTAACGAGCTTGGTGCCAAACGAGGATAAATCATTATAAAAACAAAGGTCATAATAAAAGCAAAAATATTGTACACAGCTGATATACGGGCTTTGGTTTGTGCATCTGGAATTAAAGCACGTAATAAATAATAAACAAAATAAACCAACATAGCTGCCATAACGCCTTGTAGTTTTGGGTCTTCAGCAACCCAGGGTTTGCCCCAAGTATAAGTTGCCCAAATAGAGCCAGTTATTAGTCCGGGCAAAGCAAACATGCCTCCTACATAAGCCGCACGAGATGATAGCATATCGTACTTAATGTTATATCCGTTTAAATAACGTAAAGCAAAAAACCACGATATACCCATTTGTACCAGCATAGCAAACCACAATGGCACATGAAAATACAGGTTACGAATGGTTTCATTTAAAATATTTAAATGAGGTACATTGCCCATAAAGCCCATGGTTATAGAATATAACACTAAGGCAATTGCAGCTATTTTCCACCACCAATTTTTCATCAAATTATTCTTTCCAAAGATACCTAAATAAAAAAAGCGACAAAGTGATAATTATCACGTCAATTAAAAATAATCCACCTAAAAAGTTATAGCTAACCGACCACTCCAACCCATCAATAGCGTTTCTAGTTAAACGCAGAGACATTAACATAACCGGTATACAAACCGGCATACTTAACAAACTCATAACCGAATAACTATTGCCAGTTTTTGATGCAATACAACTCATAAGTGTTAAAGCACCCGCCAAAGCAGTACTGCCAATTAACAAAGTGAATAAAAATAATAGCGAGTCTTGTACAGGATAGTTTATAAGCCAACTAAAACAGAAAACACTACAAATAGAAACTACCCAAAGTAACAGAATATTGTAAATTATTTTAGCAACCACAAATTCGGTTGGATGGTAAAGGGTATAATTATAAATGCCTCGGGCTTTACTTTCGGTAAAAAAGCTTTTTGAAGCTGCATTAATGGCAGCAAAAAATAGCACTATCCAAAACAAGGCACCCCATACATCGGGTTTTATGCCATTTTTAAAGCTAAGAAAACTGATAAATACAATACTTAATACATACAGCAAAATACTGGCTAAAGAGGTTTTTTGCCTGAATTCTAAAAGGAATTCTTTTCGTAATAAAGCTATGATATTAGAAGTGTTCAAATAGAGTACAAAAATAGCTAAAGATTTAACGCTTTTGAAACCAATTTATTGATTAATTTCACCTCATGAAAACAATATTAGCCATAACAATGTTAGCCATGAGCGCATTTATAGGAACAGACTCAAAGTCTATCCACCAGTTTAAAGTAAAAACCCTTGAAGGGCAAGATTTTGATTTTGCCAGCTTAAAAGGCAAAAAAATTATGGTGGTGAACACTGCAAGTAAATGTGGTTTTACACCTCAGTACAAAGAATTAGAAGAAGTTTATGAAAAATATAAGGACAAAAACTTTACCATTATAGGTTTTCCTTGCAACGATTTTGCGAGTCAGGAGCCCGGTACAAGTGCTGATATAAGAGAATTTTGCACTAAAAACTATGGAGTTACTTTCCCTATTATGGAAAAGATAACTATTAAAGATAGCCCTGTTTACACATGGTTAAAAGATAAAAACTTAAACGGCGTAGAAGACTCAAAAGTAAGCTGGAATTTTAATAAATATCTTATTGATGAAAATGGACATTTGGTAAAGCATGTTGGTTCTATGGTTAAACCAAATGATGCCGATATTATTAAGTGGATTGAAGGGAAATAATCTCTTATGCAAGTAGATATTTTAGCTATTGGGGTTCACCCCGATGATGTTGAGCTTAGTTGTGCCGGTACACTTTTAAAACACAATGCACTTGGTAAAACAGTAGGTTTATTAGATTTAACTTTAGGCGAAATGGGCACGCGTGGTAATGCAGAATTACGTACGCAGGAAGCCATGAAATCGGCTAAAATACTGGGTGCATCATTCCGTAAACAACTACATTTTGCCGATTGTTTTTTTGAAAATACGCAACCCCATATTGTAGAAATCATTAAAGTTATAAGAGAGCATAAACCGCAGATAATTTTATGCAATGCCGTATCTGACAGGCACCCCGATCATGGAAGGGCGGCCAAATTAGTAGCAGATGCCTGCTTTTATTCGGGTTTGGTTAAGATAGATACCCAGCAAGCAGCATGGCGACCAAAAGCTGTTTATCATTATATACAGGATAACTACATTCATCCTGATTTTGTGGTTGATGTAACTGAATATGCAGATAAAAAAAGGGAAGCTATTATGGCTTTTTCATCTCAATTTTACGATCCAAATTCTAAAGAGCCTCAAACTCCTATATCAAGCCCAGAGTTTTTAGAAGCTTTATTTGCTAAAATGAGTTTATGGGGCAGAGCCATTGGCACACGATACGCTGAGGGATTTACTACTGGGCGTTATCCGGGCGTTAACAACTTGTTTGATTTAGTATAAGTTACTTAGAAGCTAACTCAACTATATCCTTTACCTCTAATATATTTTTAGAGTAACCTTTTGTTGCTGAGTTAATCATAGCCAAACCAAGCTCTTTTAAAGTAGAAGCTGTTTTAGGGAAAAGGCCACGCAAAATAGGATACATCCAAGTCATATACTTGTAATATTTTAATGTGTTTTTTGCGCCCGGAGTTGGATGCATATAACCCGGACGGAACATAAAAGCCTTTTTAAAAGGCAATTTCATTAAATCGTTTTCGGTTTTACCTTTTACGCGTGCCCACATACTTTTACCTTTTTCTGTACTATCTGTAGCAGCACCAGAAACATAGCAGAAAGTCATATCATTATTTAAGCGCGATAAAGTAGTTGCCACGTGCATGGTAAGTGTGTAAGTTAGCTTGGTGTACTCATCCTCCTTCATACCCACAGAAGAAACTCCCATGCAAAAAAAACAGGCATTATACCCTTGCAATTTATTCTCGATTGCAGATAAATTAAAGAAATCAGCATGCAAAACTTCTTGCAATTTTGGATGGGTTACACCGCAGGGTTTACGATTTATAACCAAAACCTGTTCAACATCAGGGTGCGCTAAACATTCAATTAGAACGCCTTCGCCTACCATTCCGGTTGTGCCTGTTATAATTGCTTTAATCTTCATGAATTTAATTTTTTAGCTAACCGTATCAAATTGCAGGCGAGATAAACTTCTGTATAGCCCGTCTGTTACTGCACTTAGTTCAGCATGAGTGCCACTTTCTCTTACCAAACCATTTTCTAACACAATAATTTTATCAGCGTTTCTAATGGTAGATAAACGATGCGCTATAACTATGCTGGTGCGCCCTTGCATTAATTTATCTAATGCTTCTTGTACAAGGCGTTCACTCTCACTATCTAACGAACTGGTGGCCTCATCTAAAATTAATATAGATGGATTTTTTAAAATAGCACGTGCAATGGCTATACGCTGGCGCTGGCCACCTGAAAGCTGAATGCCCCTCTCCCCCACTTTGGTTTCAAATTTATCAGGGAAACTTTCTATAAAATCATAAGCATTAGCCTTACGGGCAGCATCAATAATTTCAGCCTCCGTAGCATTAAGTTTACCGTAAGCAATGTTTTCTTTTATAGTGCCTCCAAACAATAAAACATCCTGCGGTACAATGGCTAAATTGTCACGATATTCGGTTAAATCGTAAGATGATATATCTTTTCCATCAATGGATATTTTACCGCTTTGTAATTCATAAAAACGTAATAATAAAGATGCAATGGTTGATTTACCCGAACCGCTTGGACCAACAAGGGCAAGCATTTCGCCATTATTAACTTTAAAACTTACACCTTTTAATACTGTAAAATCAGGGCGTGAAGGATAGAAAAACTGCACATTATCAAACGCAATGCTACCTGAAAACCTTTTTGCGGTTTTATGCTCTAGGTTTATTTTTTCAATGTTGCCGTCAATAATATCCATTACCCTTTCGGTAGCTCCAATGGCACGTTGTATAGAGGCTACCTGCTCTGCAATCCCTCCAATAGATGCTGCCACAAAAACGGTATAAAATAAAAAAGACATCATTTGCGAGGCAGGTAATTCGCCTTTTAGTGTCATAGTAATGCCTATGTAAACAATAAATATAATGGCACCGAACAAGCAGAAAATTACAAACGAAAAGAATGCCCCGCGAGCAACGCCACCTTTTATTGCTAATTGAAGTATTTGTTGGGTTATACTGTTGTAACGTTGTATCTCAAAATTTTCGTTTGTAAAGGTTTTTACATTTGTAATGCCTTGCAAACCTTCACCTGTAATAACATTTGCGTCGGCAATTTTATCCTGAACCAGTTTAGATAATTTGCGAATATACCTGGAAAAAAACAATGTAATTATTGCAATAACTGGAATGATAGACAGCATAACCAATGCCATTTTCCAACTCATCATACAAATAATTACAGTACCGCCAATAATGATGATGAATTGACGAAGAAATTCGGCAATGCTTGTGGTAAAGGTTTCTGATATTTGAACAATATCGGATGCCATACGAGAATTTAATTCAGTTACTTGCCTCTCAGAGAAAAAACTCATAGGCATTTGAATTAATTTTTCGTAAGCTGCTTTACGTATAGATGCCAGCATGTGCTCCGTAAAATTGGTAAAGGTTACCACTCTAAAAAAAGAGAAAACCGACTGAAAAGCAAACAAAATAAGAAGTTTTATACCAATATCATATGCTGTTTCTAAATTAAAATCTTTATTAATGTTTTCTCCACTCTTACCAACTAACCCCATTAAGTTACCAATTAGTTTAGGAAATACCAGAGCGGTAAAGACTGTTCCTGCTAAAAAAAACAAGCCTAAAAAAAACTTCCATTTATGTTTACCAACAAAACCGAAAAGTCTAAGTGATTTTTTTAAATTTTGAAGAGACAATTTCGCTTTCGGTAAATCGTCTGACTCTTTAGCTACAAATCTTCTTTTTGCCATCCAGCAAAATTACAGTTTTATTAGTTAGAAATTTTGTTGTCTGAAAAATTCAGAAAGAATTATTGAGGTGGCCACAGCCGCATTTAAAGACTCAGTTTTGCCTCCTTTAGCCTGCGGAATACTTATTTGTTTATTTAGTAATTTGGTGTTATTTGCACTTATACCATGCGATTCGCTGCCTATAACCAGCATACATTTTTCAGGAAGATTGGTTGTATAAAGGTTTTCTCCACCTAATACCGCGCCATATACATCGTTACAATTTAATAAATGGCAAATTTCACTTAAATCCATTATTAATGACTTAACTCTTGCTAAGGATCCCATGGTACTTTGTACGACTTTAGGGCTAAATACATCAGCGCAGCTATCTGAGCAAAAAATTTGTTTTATACCAAACCAATCGGCCATTCGAATAATGGTGCCCATGTTACCAGGGTCGGCAACCCCATCTAAATATAAAAACAAGTCTGCCTTTGCATTAATTTCTTTTACCGAATAAAAAGGCTGTTTTAAAACAGCAAGTACTTCATTTGGCGTTTGTAAAGTGCTTATACGAGCCAATTCAGCCTCAGTAATAATAAAATAAGAGCAATTTGTTTTTTTTAATAGTAAAAGATTTTTAGTTACCCAGCTTTCAAGCCCATAAATTTCTGTTACTTTTAGGTCTGAATGCAAAAACTCGTCAACTACTTTTGGTCCTTCGGCAATAAACAAACCAAGCTCTTTTCTAAACTTTTTTTGATGCAGTGCACTTATATTTTTAATTTGATTTTTGCTAATCATAACGTGTTTGCCCTTAATTTTGCACAAAAGTGAGAATCGGGTACAAAATAACGAAAAAACAGGCATTACTAATAAGTACTATATGCCTTACTTTTTTATTTTTTTCGTGTAAAACCATCCATAAACTTAACGAAGGAGAGTATTTGCTGGATGAAAATGTAATAACAAATAACAAAACTGAAGTTGCCACAGATGACATTAAGCCTTTTATAAGGCAACAATCTAATCGTTATTTGGTAAGTATAAATGCTTTAGGTATTAAGTGGTTTCCGTACTATTTGTGGCTATATAATAGTGTTGACAAAACCAAAATGCAAAACGCTAAAATTGCCCGCGACAAAAAATATGATGATATAAATGCCAGGCGAACTGTAAAAAACAACATTAAGAACAAAAAAAGAGAGGCAAAGGGCAAAAAACCAAAAACACTTAAACTGAAAGATAAAACATCGTTAACCTGGCGAGAAACCTGGGTGCAAAACGGAGAACCACCGGCTATTTTAGATTCATCGCAAATAAAATTAAGTGAAGAGCAAATAAAAAAGTTTCTTTTTACCAAAGGATATTTTAATGCAAGTGTTAAAGATAGTGTTGTTATTAATAAAAAGAAGAAAAAAGCAACGGTTTATTATAAATTAAAAGCCGGCATTCCATACCAGATAAATAACATACAGTATACAGTGGAAGACCCTACACTTGAGTATTTTATTTTACAGGATACTATAAACAGCCTTATTAAAAGAGGCATGCGTTACGATTCGGATGTGCTAACCAAAGAACGGGATAGAATTTCAAAACAACAGCGAAATGATGGTTATTATAAATTTGGGCCTGAGTTTATTTTTTTATTGGTTGATACTAATTTGGAAGGAAATAGAGTAAACGTAGAGATTAACGTAAAAAAATTCGCTTATCACCCTGAAGATAACGCAGATACTTTAGCATATACAAACCATGTACGTTATCACATTAATAATATTTATATTATAACTGATTACGATATTTTTAATAGAAACAAACAATATACTGATACCGCTGTTTATAATGATGTAACTTTTTTATATAACAAAAGGCTTTTGTTTAGAAAAAAGGATATAGATAATAAAATATTTTTTTACAAAGGCGAGTTATTTAATAATGATAGGGTTGATGAAACTTACTCGCGTTTATCGTCCATGAAAGCGTTTAAAAGCGTAAACATAAATTTTAAACAGGACGATAAAAAAAACGATTATATAAACAGTTACATTTTAATGGCGCCTGCTTATAAGCAAAACTTTGCTATTGAAACAGATGGCACCAACACATCCGGTAACTTAGGGGTTGAGGCTAGTATCGTATATCAAAACAGAAACATTTTTAGAGGCTCAGAGCTTTTAGAAATAAAACTAAAAGGTGGTTTAATTGCACAAAAAAACTTTGAGGCAGATAATGTAAATAACACCAGTATAATTCCTTTTCTTAAAGCATTTAATACCGTACAGTTTGGTCCTGAATTAAATCTAAATTTCCCAAAACCTTTATTTCCGTTTACACTTATTAAATTTTATAAAAACGCTGCGCCTAAAACCATTTTATCTACATCATTCAACTTTCAGCAAAACAGTTTATATTCACGCGGTTTAACCAGTTTAAGCTACGGGGTGTTGTTTAATGGTAAAAGATATATAAAACACGGTATCGTACCATTTGAGGCTAACTTTATTAAAGCCTATTTAAGTGATGGGTTTTCACAGCAATTAATAAATTCTAGAAATTTATTTTTAAGCACCAGTTTTAAAAGCCACGTAACCACTGTATCTCGTTATACCTTTACATATAACAATCAAATAAATACAACTGCCAGTCAGTATAAAACATTTTCCTATTTTAAAGCAGATTTAGAATCATCGGGAAATATTTTACGTGGGTTGTATAATGTTACCGACCAACCTAAAAATGCATTAGGTCAATATACTATTCTAAATGTACCCTTTGCCCAATTTTTACGTTTTGATTTAGATTATAGAGTTTACAAATCTGTTAGAAAACTGGGACGTTTTGTGTATAGAATTAGTGGTGGCATGGGCTATGCCATGAAAAATTTAAATGCTTTACCATACGAGAAAAGTTTTTATGGCGGCGGCCCAAATGATGTAAGAGCATGGCAAGCACGCAGTTTAGGCCCTGGTAGCTCAAAAAGTTTAAACGACCAATACAATGATAAAATTGGTGATATACAAATAGAGATGAATTTTGAATATAGATTTAAAATTTACAAATGGCTTAACGGGGCTTATTTTATTGATGCAGGAAATATTTGGTTAAGGCAAAAAGATCCACTTAGACCGAATGCGGAATTTGCATTCAATCGTTTTTATAAAGAATTTGCTGTAGGTACAGGGGTTGGAGTACGCGCTGATTTTAGTTTCTTTATTCTGCGGGTTGATGGAGCTTTTAAAATTTATAATCCTGCTCTCGACGAAGGAAGACGATTAGGTACCGGAGGCACTAATTTCTTTGTACTAAACTTTGGTATTGGATATCCTTTTTAAAAGGACTTATTCTAAACTACGTTTTTTCTTTTTGTACGAATAAATCATAATAAATATTCCACCTAAAACAAATGGTATACTTAACCATTGTCCCATATCAAAAGCAAGTCCTTTTTCCCAATCAACCTGAGTTTCTTTTAAAAACTCCATAAAAAAACGAGAGGTAAAAAGTAACACGCAAAATAACCCAAACATAAAACCTTGTGGCAACACATTGCGTTTATATTTCCATAAATAGAACATGAGTAAGGTTAAAAACACGCAGTAAATAGCTTCATATAATTGAGATGGATGACGTGGTTTTATAAAATCAATCCCATGTATAAACATAGTTTGCGCATCTTCATCGCAACGCGGAAATTTAAAGCCCCAAGGCAAGGTGGTTTGTTTACCCACAATTTCAGAGTTCATTAAATTACCTATGCGAATAAACATACCTGATAATGGCACAACAATTACAATTCTATCAAATAACCACCAAACACCTTCACCTGTTTTGCGGCAATAAAGTAACATAGCCGTAATAATGCCAATTGCCGCACCATGACTGGCAAGACCACCTTCCCAAATTTTTAAAATATCCAAAGGGTGAAATAAATAATAATCGGGGGAGTAAAATAAACAATGCCCTAAACGAGCGCCGATAACCGTTCCTGCAATAATGTAAATGGTTATAATGTCTAAATATTTTGCAGGGCGTTGTTCAGTTTTAAAAATATATCCAACCACATATTGGCTGCATAAAAAAGCGCAGGCAAACAATAATCCGTACCAACGCACAGGCCAATCAATTCCAGGTATAGTAAACATTTCAGGGTTTACATTCCAGACGATAAAGAGTAAATTTTGCATCATAAAAAGTGTTCAAAAGTAAACAAAACTTACAGGTTTTATAGCGTTTTATAAATTAATTTAGGAGCATGATTAATGTAGCTCTTTTTGCCTCGGGTAGTGGTACCAATGCGGAAAATTTAATAAACTATTTTTCGACAAGTAAAGAAGTTAAAATAAAATTAGTAGTAACTAATAATGCCGAAGCAGGTGTTGTTAAACGTGCCGAAGCTCACAAAAAAAACATCCAAATAATTTCAAAACAAGCACTTACAAATTATACCGAACAGATTATTGATTTCCTTCAAACCGAAAAAGTAGACCTCATTGTATTGGCAGGGTTTTTGTTAAAAATACCGGAGAAATTGATACAAGCTTTTCCAAACCGCATAATTAACATACACCCTGCCCTACTCCCAAAACACGGTGGCAAAGGCATGTATGGGCATTATGTGCATAAAGCGGTAATTGATGCTAAAGAAAAAGAAAGCGGTATTACAGCTCATTATGTAAATGAAGAGTATGACAAAGGGGCAACTATATTACAAGCTATGTGCAAAGTGGATGAAAATGAAACACCAGAAACATTGGCAGAAAAGATACATGAATTAGAGTACTTTTATTTCCCGAAAGCGGTAGAAAAAGTGATAGAAGAATTACGAGTTAAGAATTAAAGAAATTATATATGGCAAAGAAAAAAGGAAAACAACAACGTCCGGACATGACTAATGAAGTGCTGGATGTTTTAAAACATAACGATACCAAATTACTTAACTACCGACAAATTTCGTCGATGTTAGAAATTACAGAGGAATCAGACAGGCTATTTGTTATTGAGGCTTTAGAGAATCTTTTGATAAAAGACTTAGTAGCCGAAAAAGAACCCGGCAAATTTCAATACAAATCGAGTGAAGCTTATGTTAATGGTATAATTGACTTTGTATCTACCGGAGGGGCTTATGTAGTTACATCACCTACTGAAAAAGATATTTTTATACCAAAAGGAAAAACCAAAGATGCCTTGCATGGCGATACGGTTAAAGTTTTATTAAATCCAACTTTTGATAAGCGTCAGCGTGAAGGGGTAGTTGCACAAGTTATACAACGCAAGCGTACCGATTTTGTGGGTATAGCGCAGGTAACGGCTAAAAATTGTTTTGTAGTACCAGATAGTAACAAACTGCATATAGATTTTTTTATTCCCTTAAGTAAAACCAAAGGAGTTAAAAACGGACAAAAAGTTTTACTTAAACTTGTTAGCTGGAACCCTGCTGAAACAAACCCAATTGGCGAGATTACCGAGATATTAGGTTACCCCGGTGCACATACTACCGAGATGCATGCTATTATGGCTGAATATGGCTTACCTGATCATTTTCCGGATGAAATTGAAGCGGCTGCCAAAGGCATTCCAACTGAAATTACAGAAGAAGAAATTAGCAAGCGCAGAGATTTTAGAAAAGTTACCACTTTTACTATTGACCCACACGATGCAAAAGATTTTGATGATGCCTTATCCTTTAAAAAATTAGAGAACGGAAACATTGAAGTAGGTGTACATATTGCAGACGTAACACATTATGTAAAACCACATGATATAATTGATGAAGAAGGTTTAGCGCGTGCTACTTCCGTTTACTTAGTTGATAGGGTTATTCCCATGTTGCCTGAGGTGTTGAGTAATTTTGTTTGTTCGCTTCGCCCTAATGAGGAAAAACTTTGTTTTTCAGCTGTGTTTGAAATGGATGAGCATGCTAATGTGGTAAAAGAATGGTTTGGTAAAACAATCATTTTTTCTGACCGCAGGTTTGCTTACGAAGAAGTGCAGGAAATTATTGAAACCGGTAAAGGCGATTATCAAGAAGAGATTTTAACCTTAGACAGACTGGCTAAAAAATTACGTGCAGAACGTACTAAGGATGGCTCTATCTTTTTTGATAAAGAAGAAGTGAAATTTAATTTAGATAAAGACGGTACGCCAACCGGTGTTTATTTTAAAGTGCAGAAAGACTCTAATAAACTGATTGAAGATTTTATGTTGCTTGCCAACCGACAAGTAGCAACTGTTTTAAGTAAAGCCCTACCTAAAAAGAACGATAAAAATCCTCAAAAAAATGCTAAAGGATCTGCAGTTGTGTATCGTGTACACGATGCACCTGCCAGCGATAAACTAACCGACTTAAATAATTTTGTACACAAGTTTGGTTACGCTTTAAACATTCAAAGTAAAAAAACTACCACACAATCTATTAATAAATTATTGGTAGATGTGAAGGGTAAACCTGAAGCGGGTACTATTGAAATACTTGCCATCCGTTCTATGCCAAAAGCAATTTACACGATTGAAAACATAGGGCACTACGGTTTAGGTTTTGATTTTTACACCCACTTCACCTCCCCTATTCGTCGTTATCCGGATATGATGGTGCATCGTTTATTAGAGGCATATCTTAATCATAGTACTTATAGCAATGCCGAAGAGTTAGAAGCATATAGCAAACACTCATCTGCCCGCGAAAAAGTAGCGGCTGAAGCTGAGCGTGCCTCAATTAAATATAAACAAGTTGAGTTCTTAAAAGATAAGGTTGGGCATATTTTTGAAGCCATGATTTCGGGTGTTACCGAGTGGGGTTTATATGCCGAAATTATTGAAAACAAATGCGAAGGACTTATACGTGCCCGCGATATGAAGGATGATTTTTACACCTATGATGAGGATAATTATTGCTATGTAGGGCGTAAAACCAAAAAGGTGTTTGCCCTTGGTGATAAGGTTTTGATTGAAATTAAAAATGCCGACATGATTAAGAAACAACTTGATTTTGTATTGGTAGATACGATTGAAAAAAATGAATCTCAGCACAACCGTATAGAAAAAGGAGAGACAAGAAATCCGAATAAAAGGGAAAAGAAAGAACATAGAGGCGGCAAAGGAAAAAAGGGAAACAGCAGAAGGAGATAATTAGATAACCTTTACTTAACAATTACATATATTTAGGCTTATAGTGTTAAAACTATAGGCCTAAATATTTTTATATAACCCCTAATCTATTTAAAAAATATTTCTATTTTTGTTATGAGTCTTTTAGAATTAAACATGATAATTCTCATAACACCCTACACCTTTTAAGGGGCTCATTTCAATAAAAATAATTTGGTGGTTTTTTGAATTAAAAAAAGGTGTTGCATTCTCTTTAATAACGTATAATTAAATAAAACATGGAAACATTAACAATGAAGTATGCTGAAGTAAAAAATTATGTAGGTGGTAAATTTGTTGCCTCAAAAGCAAGCAAGTATATAGATGTAATATCGCCTTTGGATGGCAGTCTGTTATCAAAAGTACCTGTATCAACAAAAGAAGATTTAAACGAAGCTGTTGTAGTAGCCCATAAAGCATTCGAAACATGGTCTAAAGTGCCTATTAAAGAACGTGTACAAATTTTTTACCGCTACAAAACATTGTTAGAAAAAAACATGTTAGAGCTTTCTAAACTGGTACAAGAGGAGAATGGAAAAACATTAGACGAGGCTCGTGCCGAAGTTGAAAAAAGTATTGAGTTAACCGAGTTTGCTTGCTCGTTACCACAATTGGTAGGCGGCGAAATTTTAGAAGTAAGTAAAGGCGTTGAGTGCCGTACCGATTTTTATCCGGTTGGGGTTGTGGCTTGTATCGTTCCGTTTAACTTCCCAAGCATGGTTCCAAACTGGACTATACCGAATGCTTTAGCATTAGGCAACACCATGATTTTAAAACCATCAGAAGTTGTACCATTAAGTTGCGTTAAAATTGTTGAGTTATTAAAAGAAGCCGGTTTACCCGATGGCGTTTTAAATATTGTAAATGGAGATAAGGACATTGTAGAAGCTATTTGTGATCATCCTGGTATTGAGGCAGTATCATTTGTAGGATCTACCAAAGTGGCTAAATTAGTTTATGCACGTGCATCGGCTAGCTTTAAACGTGTACTTACATTAGGCGGTGCAAAAAACCACTTATTGGTTTTACCTGATGCGCATCCTTTAATGACGGCTACAAACGTAACAGCATCTATGTCGGGTTGTGCAGGTCAGCGTTGTATGGCTGCATCGGCAATGGTTGCCGTTGGGGCATCAGACCATATTATAGATCAGATTTGTATTGAAGCAAAAAAAGTTATTCCGGGAGAAAATTTAGGAGCCGTAATTTCAGCAGAAGCGAAAGCACGCATTGAGCGTTATATTACCGAAGCAGAAAAACAAGGTGCTAAAATTTTGGTTGATGGAAGAAATTGTGTGGTTAAAGGAAAAGAAAATGGTTTTTATGTTGGCCCAACTGTAATTGATTACGTAACACCTGATATGAGCGTGGCGCGTGAGGAAATTTTTGGCCCCGTAATTTCTATTATGCGTGCTAAAGATGTAGATGAGGCTTTGGCAATTGAAAATGCAAACCCTTATGGAAATGCAGCAGCTGTATTTACACAAAGTGGTGGTGCTGCACGTTATGTTATTGAACGTGCAAGTGCCGGTATGATTGGTGTTAACATTGGTGTACCTGTGCCTCGTGAGCCATTCTCTTTTGGTGGCTGGAACGATTCGAAATTTGGTGTAGGCGATTTAACCGGAAAAAGCTCAATTGCTTTTTGGACAAAATTGAAAAAGACAACAACCAAATGGAATGCCGAAGCAAAAACAAATTGGATGAGCTAATTTAACTACTGACGATTTTATAAAACTTAGAATATGACAACAAAAACATTATCAAAATCTACCAAAGAAGAAATTCTAAAAAACAATTTAGAACATACTATCTTCTCGTGGAGTAAGCAAAGTGGCTTGAATCCTATAAACATTGACCACGCAAAAGGCGTTTATATATACGATAGAAGTGGAAAGCGTTACCTTGATTTTACATCTCAGTTAATGAATGTAAACATTGGTCATGGCGACCCACGTGTTACCGAAGCTGTTGTTAAACAAATGAACGAGGTTAGTTATGTTAACCCGGGCATGGCTACCGAAGCAAGGGGTTTATTAGGAAAAAAATTAGCCGAAATAACTCCGGGTACTTTAAACAGAACGTTTTTTACCAATGGCGGTACCGAGGCAATTGAGCATGCCATTAAATTGGCACGTTTATATACTGGTCGTCATAAAATAATTACACTTTACCAAAGTTACCATGGTGCTACTTATGGTGCTTTATGTGCAGGTGGCGACCCACGTGGCATTCCGCATGATAGTCAGGGCGTACCAAATATTATTCATGCTGAGAACCCTTATTTTTATCGTTGTCCATGGAATAGTACAACACCTGAAGAGTGTGGAGAACATGCCGCAGCACATATGGAGCGCTTAATTAAATACGAAGGTACATCAAGCGTTGCCGCTATTTTAATGGAAGGCGAAAGCGGTTCATCGGGTTGTATAAAATATCCGGTTGGTTATTGGAAAAAAATAAAAGCCATTGCTGATAAATATGGTATCCTAACCATTTGCGATGAAGTAATGAGTGGTTTTGGAAGAACCGGCAAATGGTTTGGCATAGACCATCATGGTGTTGAGCCCGATATTTTATGTATGGCAAAAGGCATCACAGCAGGTTACATTCCATTAGGCGGTATGATTGTTACTGAAAAAATTGCGCAGCACTTTAATGATAAACCTTTACCAATTGGCTTAACTTATTCTGCCCACGCTGTAGCTTGTGCCGCTGCTAACGAAGTAATTAAAATTTACGAAGACGATAACCTGATTGAAAACGCCGCTGACATGGGACATTATTTAGATGCTCAAGTTGCTAAGCTAAAAGACAAACATCCAAGTATTGGTGATTTCCGTAACACAGGTTTATTAGGTTGTATTGAGTTGGTAAAAAACAGGAAAACAAAAGAGCCAATGGCTCCCTGGAATGCTGCACCAAATGAAATGGAAATTATGAATAAAGTGGCTGCTAAATTAAATGAATTAGGCATGTACACTTTTGTACGTTGGAACTGGATTTTTACGGCTCCTCCTTTGATTATTACTAAAGATCAAATGGATGAAGGATTAGATATTATATCAAAAGCTATTTCTATTGCTGACGAACACTGTAAGTAATTACAGTTTACAAACTGCATGAACGCCGAAATAGTTGACATACCGGAAAACCTGGTTCATTCTTCGCTTTGCAGCGAAGACCTTGCTCCTATTCCACTTTCTAAACGAACTTGGGGTACATGGAATTATGCTGCCTTATGGATTAGCATGAGTTTATGTATTCCAACTTATATGTTGGCAAGCTCGTTAATTGAAGGCGGTATGAATTGGTGGCAAGCCATCCTTACTATTTTTATTGGTAACACGGTTGTTCTTATCCCAATGATTTTAAATGGTCATGCAGGTGCTAAATACGGCATTCCGTTTCCTGTTTTTGCACGTGCCAGTTTTGGAACTAAAGGGGCTAACATACCAGCTATGTTACGTGCCATTGTTGCTTGTGGTTGGTTTGGCATACAAACCTGGATTGGTGGTTTTGCCATTTACCTGATGCTAAAAATTTGGTTTCCGGCATTAACAACACTACCACAAATTTTCCCGGCTTCGTTTGGATTACAAACAGGCCCCGCCATCACCTTCTTTTTATTTTGGTTACTAAATATGTTTGTTGTTTATCTAGGAGTTGATAGTATTAAAAAACTATTAGTATTTAAAGCTTTCTTTTTACCCATTGCAGCCTTAGCACTTTTACTGTGGGCAATTTCTGCCGGACATGGTTTAGGGCCTATTCTTTCACAACCCTCTAAGTTTGAACAGCCTGATAAATTCCCAAACATTGGTAGTTTTTGGAATTATTTTTTTCCTGCCTTAACAGGCATGGTAGGTTTTTGGGCTACACTATCGCTTAACATTCCTGATTTTACACGTTATGCAAAAAGTCAGCGTGCGCAAATTATGGGGCAAACAGTTGCACTACCAACATCTATGACTTTGTTTTCGTTTATTGGTGTAGTAGTAACATCAGCCACCTTTGTTATTTATGGCGAAACCATTTGGGACCCTTTGGTTTTAGCAGGTAAATTTGAAAGTAAATTAATAGTCAGCATAGCCATGATAGCGGTTGCTATTTCAACACTGGCAACAAATATTGCGGCTAATATTGTTAGTCCGGCAAACGATTTTGCAAACCTATCTCCTTCAAAAATTAATTTTAAAACGGGTGGTTACATTACAGGATTGATTGGCATTTTAATTTTCCCTTGGAAATTAATTGCCGACCCTAATGGCTATATTTTTACCTGGCTTATAGCCTACTCTAGCTTATTAGGCCCCATTGGTGGCATAATGATTGTTGATTACTATTTCATCCGCAAACAAAAACTGCAAGTAAGAGAATTGTACGAAGCGCAGGGAGAGTACACTTATTCAAACGGTATAAACTATTACGCAGTAATTGCTTTAATAGTTGCTATTATACCAAACGTACCGGGTTTTTTAACCACCATAAAAGTAATTCCGCAAGATGCGGTTTGGCAATGGGTTTCGGGCTTATATCATTACGCATGGTTTGTAGGATTTTTTGTGGCAGGAATTATCTATTATCTTTTAATGCAAAAAACTAATAAAAAATAAAATGGATGAATTTTTAAAAGCCGCTATTGATGAGGCAAAAACAGGTTTAAGCGAAAAAGGAATTCCTATTGGAAGTGTGTTGGTTAAAGATGGAAAAATAGTTGGCAGAGGGCATAACAAACGTGTGCAGGATAATGACCCTATGACACATGCCGAAATTGATTGCTTGCGTAATGCAGGTCGTGTGGGTTCATATAAGGGAACTGTTTTATATTCAACCCTTATGCCTTGTTATTTGTGCGCAGGTGCTGTGGTGCAATTTGGAATTAAAAAAGTGTACGCCGGCGAATCGAAAACATTTACCGGAGCAAAAGAATTTATGCAATCTCACGGTGTGGAGGTAATTGATTTGAATAGCAAAGAGTGTATTGATATGATGAATGATTTTATTGCGAAGAATCCCACTTTGTGGAACGAGGATATTGGAGTTGATTAATTTATTTGAATTTAAAAACCATATAACATGTCGCTACTAATAAAAAACGGAAGAATAATTACAGCAGCAGATGATTACGTTGCTGATATTTTTATTGAAGACGATAAAATTACCACCATTGGTAAAAACCTGGATGTTAAAGCAACGCAAACCATTTATGCTAAAAACAAATTGGTCATCCCTGGTGGAATAGACCCGCATGTGCATTTAGATATGCCGTTTATGGGCACCTACTCAAGCGATAATTACGAAACAGGAACCCGCGCGGCTTTATTTGGTGGCACTACTATGGTAATTGATTTTATTTTGCAAACACAGGGTAAATCGTTACACGATGCTTTGAAAGAATGGCAAGGCCGTTCGAACGGAAATGCCTTGGGCGATTATTCTTTCCACATGGCTGTAACCGATTTTAATGATAACACCAAAGCCGAAATAAAAGACCTAGTGGAGAAAGAAGGCATTACTTCTTTTAAAACATTTATGGCTTACAAAGGTGCTTTGATGATTGATGACCGACAAATGGTTGGCTTAATGAACGAAGTTAAAAAACAAGGCGGCATGGTTACCGTGCATGCTACCAACGGAGATGTGATTGACTTTTTGGTTGCCAAGCATAAAGCCGAAGGAAAACTTTCTCCTTTATATCATTATTTATCTCAGCCGGAAATTACGGAGAGTGAAGCCACAGGCAGATTTGCCGATATGGCTTATCATACAGGCGTGCCTGCTTATGTGGTGCACATGACTTGCGAAGGTGCATTAAACCAAATTAGAGATGCTGATAAAAGAAACCAAAAAGTTTTTGTAGAAACCTGCATACAATATTTAGTACTTGATGCATCTCTTTACGATAAAGGTTTTGAATCAGCTAAATGGGTAATGAGTCCGCCCTTGCGTGAAAAGAAAGATCAGGAAACATTATGGGCCGGTTTAAACCAAGGCACGGTGCAAGTTGTTGCAACCGACCATTGCCCTTTTATGTGGGAACAAAAAAAGATGGGCGAGCATGATTTTTCTAAAATACCAAACGGACACCCTGCTATTGAAAACAGAATGGAATTATTGTTTTCAGAAGGCGTCAAAAAAGGAAGAATTAGCTTGAATAAATTTGTAGAAGTAAGCTCAACCAATGCTGCAAAAATATTTGGCATGTATCCTAAAAAAGGAACCATAGCCGTTGGTTCTGATGCCGATATTGTGATTTTAGACCCTAATGAAAAACACACCCTATCAGCTAAAACACATCATATGCATTGCGATTACTCAGGTTACGAAGGTTGGGAACTAACCGGTAAATGCAAAACCATTATTCTGCGTGGTAAAGTTGCAGTTGATAACAACAAACTTTTTGTAGAAAAAGGTTACGGACAATTTGTAAAACGAAATAAAGTATCATCTATAATTTAAAAACTCTAAACTAAAAAAGTATGCCAAGAATGATTAAATCTGGACTTATACAAATGAGTCTGCCAAAAACTGAAGGTGAAGGAACTATTCAGGAAATTTGTAATGCCATGGTGCAAAAACACATTCCGTTTATTGAAGAAGCGGGTAAAAAAGGTGTTCAAATTTTATGCTTGCAAGAAATTTTTAATACACCTTATTTTTGTCCGGGTCAGGATAAAAAATGGTACGAGTCTGCTGAATCAGTTCCCGGTCCAACAACCGACTTGATGGCAACTTATGCTAAAAAATATAACATGGTTATTATTGTTCCTATTTACGAAAAAGAACAAGCAGGCGTTTTATATAACACAGCAGCCGTAATTGATGCTGATGGAACTTACTTAGGCAAGTATAGAAAAAACCATATCCCTCACACATCAGGTTTTTGGGAAAAGTTTTTCTTTAAACCCGGCAACCTTGGTTACCCCGTGTTTCAAACTAAATACGCTAAAGTGGGTGTTTACATTTGTTACGACAGACATTTTCCTGATGGAGCGCGTTGTTTAGGATTAAACGGCGCTGAAATTGTTTACAATCCTTCGGCTACTGTTGCCGGATTAAGCGAATACTTGTGGAAATTAGAACAACCTGCACACGCTGCGGCTAATGGTTATTTTATGGGTTGCATTAATCGTGTGGGTGAAGAAAAACCTTGGAACTTAGGTAAGTTTTACGGTCAATCTTATTTTGTTGACCCACGCGGACAAATATTTGCACAAGCATCTCGCGATAATGATGAATTGCTGATTGCAGATTTTGATTTAGATATGATTGAAGAAGTAAGAAGCACCTGGCAATTTTTTAGAGATAGAAGACCTGAAACTTACGGAGTGCTAACTGAACTTTAGAATTTAATTGAGTGCTATAATTTTTTATAGCACTTAATATTTTACATATTAAAACACATTATGGGAATAAAAAATAATCGTTTATCTACAGAAGAATTAGTTGCTAATTTCTCGGATATACATCCTCCGTTTGAACACGCAGAAGGCGCTATATTAGAGGCAAACAGATGCATTAATTGTTACGATGCACCTTGTACCAAATCATGCCCAACAAGCATTGATGTGCCTTTGTTTATCAAACAAATTTCATCAGGTAACATTAAAGGATCTGCGCGCACCATTTTTACTTCCAACATTATGGGAGGTGGTTGCTCTAAGGTTTGTCCGGTTGAGAAACTTTGCGAAGGCGCTTGCGTATATAATTTACGTGAAGAAGAACCAATTTCAATTGCTAAGCTACAACGCTACTCAACAGGAATTGCCATTCACGAAAAATGGAAATTATTTGAACGCAAACCATCTAATGGCAAAAAAGTTGCGGTTGTGGGTGCGGGTCCTGCAGGTTTAGCTTGTGCTCATGCCCTATCCTTACAAGGCATTGATGTTACTGTTTTTGAAAAAGAAGAAAAAGGTGGCGGTTTAATGACTTATGGAGTTGCGGCATATAAAGTTACACCTGAGTCGTGCAAAGAAGAGGTAGATTATATTACATCCATTGGTGGAATTGATATACAATATAAAAAAGAATTAGGCAAGGATATAAGCTTAGCTGAACTTCAAAAAAAATATGATGCCGTATTTTTAGGCATAGGTGTTGGCATAGCGCGTGAGTTAAGCATTCCGGGTGAAGAATTAGAAGGTGTTGAAGATGCTATATCGTTTATTTATAATTTACGCACCAACGATTATGCTAAAATTTCAGTTGGAGATAAAGTAGCCGTTATTGGTATGGGTATGACTGCTATTGATGCAGCAACCCAATCAAAACGATTAGGTGCTAAAGAAGTAACTATGATTTACCGCCGTACAGAAAACGAAAAACCTTGTACCGATGTTGAATTAGATTTAGCAAAACTAGATGGTTGCTCGTTTATTTGGTTAGCCGCACCTAAAGAAATTATTGGTGAAAATGGCAAAGCAAAAAAACTGGTTTGCACCAAAATGAAATTAGGAGAGCCTGATGCATCTGGCAGAAGAGCACCAGTTGACACAGGAGAAACTTTTACCATTGAGGTTGATATGGTTATTAAAGCTGCCGGGCAAATTCCATTTGAGGAGCTTGTTGCAAAAGCAGATATAAAAAATAACAGTGGAAAAATCTCTATTAATAATAAAGCTGAAACAAATTTAAAAGGTGTGTTTGCAGGTGGCGATGCTGTTAATGGTGGTAAAGAAGTAGTAGATGCCGTGCAGGCAGGCAAAGATGCAGCAAAAGGAATATTAGAGTTTTTGAAAGCTCATTAAACATTTAAAACACAACATTTAAAATTTCTAAAATGGCAAATTTACAATCAACATTTTTGGGCATAAAATCACCTAACCCTTTTTGGTTAGCATCTGCTCCACCAACCGATAAAAAAATAAACGTACTGCGTGCTTTTGAAGCCGGCTGGGGTGGCGTTGTTTGGAAAACCTTGGGCTCGCAAGTAAAAAACGTTTCTTCTCGTTATTCTACCTTAGATTATAACGGACAAAAAGTAATGGGCTTTAATAATATTGAGCTTATTTCTGATAGACCATTAGAAGTTAATTTGAAGGAGATTCGTGAAGTAGTTAGAGAGTTTCCTGACCGCGCTATGATTGTTTCATTAATGGCAGATAATGATAGAAAGAGCTGGCATGAAATGGTAAAGAAAACCGAAGATACTGGTGCGCATGGCATTGAGTTAAACTTTGGTTGTCCGCACGGAATGGTTGAACGCGGTATGGGAGCATCTGTTGGGCAAGACCCTGAGATTGCAAAAATGGTTGTTGAATGGGTTATGGAAGTTGCCAAAATACCGGTTATTACAAAACTTACACCTAATGTACACTCGGTAGTGCCTGCTGCGCAAGCCGTAATTGCAGGTGGTACAAATGGTTTATCACTAATAAACACCATACAATCGGTTACCGGCATTGATTTAGATACATTGGTTCCTAACCCTAACGTAGGTGGCAAATCGGTATTTGGTGGTTATTGTGGCCCGGCGGTGAAACCAATTGCCTTGAAATTTTTAACTACACTATCTCAAGATAAAATTGCTCAAAAAGTTCCTATATCAGGCATTGGAGGAATTAGCACCTGGAGAGATGCGGTTGAGTTTATGTTATTAGGTGCAAGCAACGTGCAGGTTTGTACGGCTGCTATGCATTATGGTTTCCGCATTGTGCGTGACATGTGCGATGGCATGAGTAATTGGATGGATGAAAAAGGTTATAAATCAATTGATGAATTTGTTGGCTTATCTGTTCCAAACGTTACCCGTTGGGAAGAGTTAGACATCAATTTCCACATCACTGCTAAAATAGATCAGGATAAATGTATTCATTGCGGCTTGTGTTATATAGCATGTGAAGATACCTCACATCAATCAATCGATATTGAAAGAGGAAATCCTTATAATAAATACACCATAAAAGAAGAAGAATGTGTGGGCTGTAACTTATGTAAAATTGTTTGCCCGGTAAACGATTGCATAACTATGGAAGAACATCGTAAAGGGCCGGAATATCTTAACTGGATTGAATTTCAGAAAAGAGGTTTACCGCTAAATGACCATTAAAAACTAAGCAACAAAAACTAATAAGGCTTACTTATTAGTTTTTACTTCGTCTATAGCAAGGTTAAAAGTAGATTCAGGCATTTTTTCTTTATCAGCCTCGTTAAAGGCTTTATTCCATTTTACAAACATATCTACCAATTGCATATCATTTGCTCTTCCACCAGGCATTTTCTCCCACACTACCGTAAAATCTTCAAATTGTCCTTTAAAAAGTAAAATGGTTTTTTCTTTTTTTACAGTAGCGTACTCTTTTCCATCAGGCATTTTAACCGATATATTCATTGGGTAAACCAACCCTGTTTTATCTCCATTATAAACACAAACAAATTTAACCGTGGTTTTATCAGTTTGTTTATCTAATTTATCAAGCGTTACGGTATATGGCCCCACATTAACAAGATTTGCAGAGGGAGGTAATTTAAAATCATCACCAGTAAAAACAGTAAGATTAGCACTAAGTTTATAAATGCCACCTACTACAAACGAGTAATTTTTAACTGCATTGTAACCAGAGCCTTTAAGATTTATAACTTTAGACTCCGTTTTATAAGGTTCTATCATTAACGGCTTTTCATTAACCACCGGGTACTCTGCATTATTAATGATGAACTTACTTTCAGTAGGATTATAACTTAAGTAAGATGCCGTTTTATTAATAATTTTTATTTTAAATTTTGTTTCTAACGGAGTTGATACCGCACCAACAATAATTAAATCATAATCTGCAGTTTCTATTTGAGCTTCTTTATAAAATGTTTTTTCTTTTTGTGCAAAGCAAAATGTGTTTACTAATGCTACAAACCAAATTAAGTATATTGCTTTTTTCATACTATATATTTTTATTTATTTTTCTGAATTTGTAAATTAATTAATACTACCAGTCATCTTTTTTAGGAGCATCGCCGCTTGGTATAGCCATTTTAGCCTTTAAATCATCGGCAACCATTTTAGCATCGCTAAAGGCAGCTGATTTTATATGTTTCCAGCTTAAATCGCTCAATTTCATAGAACCACATTCAGGTATATTTAAATAAACATCTCCACCGCCCCCATCAGCTACAGTAGCTTTATGTTTAATATTATTTACTGTATAACGGTACTTGCCTTCTTTAGCATCTATAGTAACTGTCATAGTAATTTCCCCTTCTACTTTATCAGTTGGGTTTAATTCTTTTATTTTATAAGGAAAAGAAACCTGACAAACCGTACTGCTACCACCACTGCAATTGCTTTTGGTATATTTTGTTGATTTATTATCGTTCGACCAAATTTGAGCTCTTTTTATTAATTCAGAAACCGGAGCCGGTATAAGCGGACTAGTAGTATCAGGTGCAACCTCTACAGGAGGTGCTTCAACCGTTTTTTTCTTCCCGTTTTTAACGGTTGTTGCGGTTGGAGGCGGTGTTGGCGTAGCAGGTGCGGCAAATTTAGCTTTATCAACCTGAACGGTTATAACCTCGCGAAGCATTTTACTTTCGTCTTCTTTATCTGCCTGAGAAAAAGCAAAAGTAGCTGATGCAGTTAAAAGCGATGTTAAAATAATTTTTCTAATCATAATCATATATCTAAATGTAATCTCAAAAATAAGTATTTTGTTTTATATGGTTTTAAATATTTTATTTAATAATAATTCGTGTTTTACTAAGCTCATCTCCCTTTTGGAAAACGATAATATAAACCCCATTACTAACTCCGTTTAAGTTTAGGATATGCTGGTTATCTCCTATAACAGATTGCCCTGTTTCTTGTTTAATAATACGCCCAAAAACATCCATTACGCTTAATGAATAGTTCCCCCCATCTTTTGCAGTAAAAGAAACAGTAGCTAACTCATCAGTAGGATTTGGATATACCGATAAGTTATTAGTGATTGTTTCGTTTTTCTTAATTCCAACGGTACATGCCCCATTAACAAACAAAACCGAATCGGAGCTAATGCCATTTGCCGTTACCACAAGCGAATAAGTTCCATGTGGCAAACCGGCAGGCAGTGTAAATAAAGTGCTATCAGGTGTGGTACCAGTTTGCACATTAGTACTACTCCAATTAAAACTACGCGCATAGTAAACTTTTGTTCCGTTGGTTAATCTAATAACGGGATAATTAGTTGCCATTTGCCAGTCATCGCCATAAGCAGCTCCCTCTGATATACCATTAAAAAGTGTACCTGTAATTTTAAATGTATCGCAGTTTAATTGAGAAACAGCATTAATAGTAGGTTTGCCAGCTACAAGCGGTGTTCCATCGGGTGTGTAAACATAATATTGTTGCGTATACTGACTAACATAAAGTACGGTACCATCCGGTAAATCTAACATGTTGGTTTCGAAACAAGTTATATTACTACTTAAAGAATCTGTTTCATCAGGTGAGCCAATTCGTGTAAAAGAATTAGTTGTATAATCAAACTCAAAAAAAGCAGTTGGGGCCTGATATTCATCAGCTGCAGCCGTGGATGTGTTAACGGGCGAAGCAGTACACAGTATTTTTCCATTCACCATCATAGCGGCAGCGGCATCTATAGTGCCATACTTAGTGCCATTAATAGAAGGAATTTCTGGCCCAGCTATCCAACTTCCTGCAGCTGTACTTCCGCTTGGTGTATAATAAGCTGTATGCCCTGTTGCGCCTAAAAAAAATGCGCGTCCATCGGGTAAAAGAAATCCAGCTCCAGTTTCGTACGAATAAGGGTCGTAAAGCGAATCGGGTAAATGAGCATCAACAACCCATGAATTTGAAGCAGGGATATATCTTTCAGATGTTATACTCTTTAAATCAACGAATAAAATACTGTTATCGCGCAATTTTACCCAAGCAGATTCATCGTGAGAATGATGGCAAACCGGACCACTTACCCAAGTGTTAGTTACCGGATTAAAAATAAGTGTATTATTTCCCCCTCCAAACAATGATCCCACAAGCACCCTACCATCATTTAAAATTTCAGAATTTGCATCAGCAAAGTTATTATTAGAATTAGGAGCCATTGTCCAAGTATCTGTTAAGGGGTTATAGGTTTCTGCTGCTGAGCCTCCTGAGCCATATTCGCCACCGGCTACAAACACCCGCCCATCTTTTAAAACCTGCGAAGCAAAATACAAGCGGGTATCGTGCATGGGCGCTAACCTACTCCAAGTACCATTTATATAACTGCCTGTAGAATCGGGTGTCAGTTTATCCCAAACATTGCCAATTGTATCGCAAGCGCAAGAGATTGTTTTTGCCATTACTGTTCCGTCAGATAGCAAAAGCATAACACCTACATTGGTATCGGGTGCCAGGTTATTTAAGGGGGTCCAGGTGCCTTGGGCTGAAATTTGTTTACTGAAAAAAGCAGTTATAAAAAATAATATAATAAGTAAGCTTGTTTGCTTTTTGGTTTTCTGCATAATTACAATTTAAGTTCTTTTCAATAGTTATGCAATATAAATAAAAACATACTCTAATTTCTTTTTAGTTACTTTGCATTTTTAATAGATATTTTATATTTTGACTTTCAACGACTTTAACTTTCAACCAGAACTAAGCGAAGGCCTTTTTTACATGGGCTTTAATAATGCTACCCCTATACAAGAACAAGCTATACCGCTTATATTGCAAAACAAAGATTTAATTGCTTGCGCACAAACCGGTACTGGCAAAACAGGGGCTTATTTGTTGCCTATAATTAATAAAATTATACAAGCTCCTGGTGATTATATAAACACACTTATAATTGTACCCACCCGCGAATTGGCTATACAAATTGATGAGCAACTACAAGGTTTTTCTTACTTCGCACCCGTAAGTTCTATTGCTATTTATGGTGGAAATAACGGCACTGCTTTTGACCAGGAAAAAAGAGCTTTAACAGAAGGTGCCAACATTATTATTGCAACACCCGGCAGATTGATTTCGCACCTTAACATGGGCTATGTAAAAACAGCGCAGTTAAAGCATTTAATTTTAGATGAAGCCGACAGAATGCTGGATATGGGGTTTAGCGAAGACTTACAGAAAATTATAGATTATTTACCAAAAGATAAACAAACACTTATGTTTTCGGCTACCATGCCGCCAAAAATAAGAACGCTGGCAAAAAAAATACTAACCAATCCGGCCGAGATAAATATTTCTCTTTCTAAACCTGCTGAGGGCGTAACACAAGTTGCTTATGTAGTTTACGATGCACAAAAAATGGAATTGCTGAAAGGCATTTTAAGTGAAAAGGAAATGAGTAGTGTTATTATTTTCTCTTCTAAAAAAGATAAGGTAAAAGAACTTGAACGCGAACTTAAAAGAGCTAAATTTAATGCTGCATCTATCCATTCTGATTTAGAGCAGAATGAAAGAAACGATGTGCTACGTAATTTTAAAAATAAAAACTTACAGGTGCTTGTAGCCACCGATATTTTATCGCGCGGCATTGATATAGATTCTATTAGTCTAGTAGTAAATTATGATGTACCCGGAGATGCCGAAGATTATATACACCGTGTAGGACGTACAGCCAGGGCAGAAACTACCGGTAAGGCCATTACTTTTATTAACGACCACGACCAATATAAATTTAAAAAAATTGAAGACCTTATTGGTTACGCCATAAATAAACTAGCTGTGCCCGAAAAATTAGGTGCGCAACCTGAATACGCTCCTGAGAAAAAAGAGAAGAGAAAACCTTTTAATAAGAATTTTTCGAATAAAAGAATTAAGCGGTAAGCCAACATTTTTTAATCTATTAATTTCAGGTTTACTTAGTTATAACCAATCGTTGGTTTACTATGTTGCCATTGCTTATAATGTTTATATTATAAACACCGTTAGGTAAACTGCTTGCATCAATATTAGTTTTACCACGTTGTATAACTTGGCTAAGAACTAGTTTACCTGTAACATCAAACACCTGCATGGTTTGTTTTTCTAAATTGTTGACTTCAATACTAAACATACCATTACTTGGGTTAGGATAAACACTAACTGAATTATTATTAGCAAAAGATGCTATACTGGTTAATGCAGTTAAGTGACAATTACTGGTATCAGTACAACCATTTAAGGTTACTGCTACAGCATAACTTGCATGAATTGAGCCTGTATATGTTTGACTGGTAGCACCAACTATAGGAGCTTTGTTATTATTACAATCTAACCATTGGTAAGTAGCTGGTGCTGATTCGTTAGCTGTAAGAACATCACCTAATGTAATTATAGCACTGGTATCAGGCATTGGGTTTACTGTAATAACTTGCATGGCTGTGTTTGTACATGTGTTTACATCGGTTCCTGTTACTGTATAGGTAGAAGTTACTGTAGGCGTAAATGCAACACTTGCTGCATTGCTATTATTGTTCCAAGTATAAGTAGTAGCTGTTCCATTTACCGTTAATGTAACTAAGCTTCCTGCACAAATTGTGTTTGTATTAGCAACAATAGTTATGGTTGGAGACAAATTTACCGTTATAGTTTGTGTTACTTTACTCTTACAATTATTTACATCAGTTCCGGTAACTGTATAAACAGCACTTGCAGTTGGAGTTACAACAACCGTTGTTGCAGTACTAGTAGTACTCCATGTATATGTTGTAGCAGTACCACTTACCGTTAAAGTTACTGCAGTACCCGCACAAATGGCAGTTGTTGTACTTGCAGCTACTGATATAGATGGTAAAGGATTAATAGATAAAGTGGTTATCACCAAACTATCTGTCATGCTGGTAGTTTGAAGCGTATCGTTATAAACGCCTGCTAGTTTATGAAAATGAGTGCCAACCATAAAACTATCGCCATTACAAATGGCTACTGTTAAAACATTAGTAGGCAACACACGTATCATAGTAGAGTCTACATAATAATTATTATTTATACTTACCGTATCAGCAACCGTTACCGATACAGCTCTTACACTATCCATTCCGTAGTTCGGTATATCTACATAAATATGGTAGCTGCCCGTATCAACATTAGAAAAACTATAAGCTCCATTATTATCGCTTGTAGTACGTGCTGCACAACCACCACCCGGGTTTCTGCCTAATTTCACATCTATGCCTTTTAATGGTGCCCCCATAGTGCTATTATTGCCACCATAAGCTAAACGTCCATTAAAAAATTGGTTAGATGTAATGGTTCCTGTTATGATACCGTGAGCTAAAGGCGCAACAGTTGGTGTAGGAATGGCCAGTACTTGTACGTTTGCAGAATCGCGTCCCCCAACACATGTGTAGTGCTTAATGGTGTCGGCTAAAGTCCATTGATAAGCATTTGACTTGCTGCTATAATATGTACCCAAATCAGCTGTATAAGTCGGGTCTGGTACTGCTTTTAAGAAATAATCGCCATAATATAAAGATGGAAAAGTATATCTACCATCCACACCTAATGTATAGGTGCCAGTTGTATCAAGCACACCAACCTGACTTGTTTTACGTTTAAATAAATAAACCGTACCGGTTATTGGCGAATTGCTTGGGTCGGTAATTAGACCTGCTAAACTATCGGCGGCATTAACGGCAATTTGCAAATAACCTCCTGCCTCAGTTGTACAATGATTTACATCAGTAACCGATCCTATTAAATACATATAAGGAGCAGAGCAATAACCACAAGCTGCACTGGTAGCATTATTTACTACTGTTGTAGGTGTTATAACCGACATATTATTACTACTTGTATAGGTATAAGTATTTGCTGCCTGATTATAAGCATCGTACCAGTAATAAGAATAAGGGCCTGTCCCTCCATGCATATACATTGTTAAGCTATCAGGTTGACCTTGGCATAGAAATAAATTTTGCGCATGCAAACTATCAACAATAGGACTTTGATAAACGGTTATGGATTGCGTAATAGAATCTAAAAACTGACTTTGGCCATTGACACCATTATAGGTAACCATTGTTAAATTATATATTCCTCCCGAAGGGAAATTAACATATGTGTCATCTCCTATTTCGCCTGAAGCAACTATTGTCCCCGCATTATACCACTCAGCATAATTTCCGTTAGTTGATGTATTAACTAAATTAATATTAGTGCCCGAACAAGTAATAGAGGATGTTACACTAAAACTCATTGGTGCTGGCTTTAGCATATTAAAACGCCAGGCAACTCCAACATTATAAGAAGGAGGAGGGCCAATTGCTTGAGTTGAATTATTTGCCAAACGTTGAGGAGGTCCGTCGTAACCAATGCCTGAAGAGTAAATCTGATTTTTAAAATACTCCATTCTAAAAGTTGAACCTGTATTTGAACCATTTTGTAAGCCCGTACCATTAGATGAAAAATAGACAGAATCTTTCCCCGCATTTTCGTAATAATAAAGAACCTCAGGATCGTTATAGCCATCCATTGCTTGTATCCATAATCTACCATTACCAGTTTGTAAATCGGTAAAACCATTAATCCCAATTGCACCAAAAAATTTTGAGTATCGGGCGCTATCGGTCAAAGGAGTCCACACTTGAGTTGGAGTAACACCTGCACTATCTGTTGTAGACCATAGAAAATATCCGTTGTTGCCACCATTACCCGATAAAGCTGCTACAAGTTTACCCTTATACAACTCTAAAGCCATAAAATTAGCAAAAGGGAAACCCGTTCCGATTTTAGCTTTTAGAGACTTTGCTGTTACAACCGTATCCCAATTAACCCCATCAGCTGTGCGAAGTATAGCCCCACCCGAATCGGTGCTAACGGCTATATACATTCTTTGATTCCAAACAGCTACATCAAAAATTGAAGTTATACCGCGGCTTAAAGAAAAATTAGTTGAGTTTATCCAGGTTGGTGTTATTGTGCCTGTTAAAGTTGCTGGTGCTTTCCATACAGATATGGCATTAGCATTATATGGTTTGTTATTGCCGCTTGCGCCCGGGGTTAAGAAAGCATAAATTGTATCATTACTACCTGTTGGCGAGTATAATGCCATATTTGAAATATATGGATTAGGAATAACATTTGTATCTATCAAATTAGAATCGGGTAAAAGATTATAATTTATTGTACCATATTTTACATAATTTCCACTTGCATCTCCTCTATAAACCTGCGGCGCCTGTTCACTTGCCGAAGTATAACTTGAAACCGATGAGCCTAAAAACAAATAATTGCTATTAGATATAATGCTTGAAATACCTGTTTCTGTTCCACCTTGTACAACACCATATAAGTTTGTTTCTTCTCTATAACTTAAAGTATCGCCATTTAAAGATGAAAACAAACGAATTTTTACACTGCTACTATCTCCCGGAAAATAAAGCCTATTATTAAAGGCTTTGATACCACGAAATTCAACTCCAGCTTGGTTAAAGCCAGCAGCAACACTTTGCTTCCAACCATCCTGAGCGTTTGCTAACGAACTAACCACTAATGAAAGCGCAAATAGAATTTTCTTCATTTTTTAAAATTTTAGCTAAGATAATATTTTTATTGAAAACTGAAGTTGATTTAACATTTTGTTAATGGAATGTTGATATCCTTAAGGAAAGCTATAAACAGTGCTTAAAGAAACAAAATTAGTTAAGTTTGCGGGCTCATTTAGTTAATGAAACTCTACCTAAAACGAATTTATTTTTTACTGGCAAGTTACCTGCTTGCACTTTTTATTTTAAGCGTTGCACGAATATTCTTTTTTCTTTTAAATAAAAGCAAGTTTGTTAATGTAAACACTACTGATTTTATACAAGCACTTTTTTACGGTGTGCGGTTTGATATAGCCACGGCAACGGTTGTTAACGCTCTTTTTATTTTTTTAGTGCTATTGCCTGTCTCGTTTTTTCAGTTTAAAGGATTCAGAAATATGCTAAAAATTATTTTTATAAGCACCAACTCAATTGCCCTGGCACTTAATATGATTGATACGGCCTACTTTCCGTACACTTTAAAGCGTAGCACTTCAGAAGTTTTTGGTTTCTTTTTTCAGCGCAATGATGCAAGTGCCCTGCTCCCACTCTTTTTAAAAGAGTTTTGGTATATGTTTGTGCTTTTCTTTCTTTTTACATTTCTAATTAATCGTTTATATAAAATCATAGAGAAGAAATTTTTGTTTCCGGTAGAAAAAGAAGAAAACGATTTAAAACAAATTGTTTTAAAAGCAGTAAGTTTTATTTTTATTTTAGGTTTAGGCATATTAAGCGTACGTGGCGGCACACAACTTATACCCATTAGCATTATTGATGCGGGCACTTATGTAAAACCACCCTGCGTGCCTATAGTGTTAAACACGCCTTTTTGTATAGTAAAATCGGGGGTGCTGTATACGCTTGATGAAAAAAATTACATGAGCGAAGCTGAAGTAAACGCTTTAATTAATCCCATAAAAAAATACAATTACAGCGATGCTGATTTTAAGAATAAAAATGTGGTGGTAATTATTTTAGAAAGCTTTTCGAAAGAGTTTACTAAACTGGGTAAACGAAAAAGCTACACGCCTTTTTTAGATTCGTTAATGGATAAGAGTTTTGTTTACACCAATGCTTTTTCAAACGGAAAACGCTCTATAGAAGGCATCCCGGCCATTGTAGCCTCTATGCCCTCTTTTGATATAGATTACATTACTACGGTTTACAGTAATAATAAAATAATGAGTTTAGCCAGTATACTTAAAACAAAAGGTTACACATCGTCCTTTTTTCATGGGGGCACAAATGGTACCATGAATTTTAATGGCTTTTGCGGCACAGCCGGATACGACACATATTTTGGAAGAAGCGAATACAACAACGAAAAAGATTATGATGGCGATTGGGGCATTTGGGATGAACCTTTTTTACAACGCATGGTTAAAGAATTAGATAAACAAGCACAGCCTTTTTTATCAACTGTGTTTACATTAAGCTCGCATCACCCTTTTATAGTGCCCGAAAAATATAAAAACAAATTCCTCGAAGGGAAACTGCCTATACAAAAATGTATTGCCTATACCGATTATGCTTTACAGCAATTTTTTAATAGCGCCAAAAAAAGCAAATGGTTTGCCAACACCTTGTTTGTGATTACAGCCGACCACACGGGTCCGTCGGAAGATGTGGTTTATGGCAACTCGTTTGGTAATTTTCAGATACCCTTGTTTTTTTATATGCCCGATAATTCTTTAAAAGGCAGTGATGATAAAGTGGCACAGCAAATAGACATTATGCCTACAGTGCTTAGTATGCTTAATTACAACAAACCCTTTTTTGCGTTTGGTAACAATTTAAAAGACAGCACACAAAACGATAAGTGTTTTGCTATTAATTATTTTAATGGAGTTTACCAGTATTTTTATGGTAACAACATGTTGCAGTTTAACGGTGAAAAACTGGTTGCCTACTATGATTATAAAGTAGATACCGCACTTAACTATAATATGCTACAGGATGTGCCTGTGTCTGACAAAAAATTAAAAGCATTTATTCAGTTATATAACAACGATATTATTCGTAATAAAATAAGCGTTAAGTAAAAGGGTATATAATTATCTTTGCAAAAATTGAAATTAATGTCTCAGGAAAATTCGTTTGATGTAATTATTGTTGGAGGAGGAATTGTAGGGCTTGCCACTGCTTATAAACTAAATACAAAACACCCCAATCTAAAAATTGCCGTGCTTGAAAAAGAAGCTGCCGTAGCAGCTCATCAAACGGGGCATAACTCGGGGGTTATACATTCGGGCATTTATTACAAACCGGGTTCGTACAAAGCCATTAATTGCGTTAACGGTCGCAGAGAGTTGGTTGAGTTTGCTAAAGAACACAACATCCCCTTTGACCTTTGCGGAAAAATTATTGTGGCTACCGAAGAGAGTGAGCTGGCACACATGAACAAAGTTTTTAATAACGGTGTAGCTAATGGTGTTGAAGGCATTGAATTAATTGATGCCAAACGAATTAAAGAAATAGAACCTTATTGCGAAGGCATTGCGGGTATTTGGGTGCCCTGCACCGGTATTATTGATTATACCGATGTAGCTAACAAATACGTAGAGCTTATACATAAAAGATTTAGTGGCAGCAAAGTGCTAACCAATCAAGAAGTAAAGAAATTTATAAACCACGATGATAGTGTTGAAGTACATACACAAAATGCTACTTACACCGCAAAATATATTATAACCTGCGGAGGTTTGCAGGCTGATAGATTAGCTAAAGCGCAAGGCAAAAAAAGCGATGCCGAAATTGTGGGCTTTAGAGGTGATTATTACGACCTTACCGATAAGGGCATGAAAAAGGTGCGCAACCTTATTTACCCGGTGCCTAACCCTAAGTTTCCGTTTTTGGGAGTGCATTATACGCGTATGATAAAAGGTGGTACCGAGTGCGGACCAAATGCGGTGTTTGTTTTTGACCGTGAGGGTTACACCAAAACTGCTTTCTCGTTAAAAGATACTTTGAATGCATTTACCTTTAGCGGTACCTGGAAATTCTTTAAAAAGCATTGGCGCTTTGGCTTAGATGAATACAGAGGTGCTTTCTCTAAAGCATATTTTTTAAACCGTTTGCGTAAGCTTATACCAAGTTTAGAAGCCGATGATATTGTTGCTGCCCGTTGTGGTATACGTGCTATGGCTTTAGCACCCGAAGGCGAAATGATAGACGATTTTAAAATAGAATATAGCCACCGTGCAGTACATGTTATAAACTCACCCTCGCCTGCCGCCACAGCATCATTAGCGTATGGTAACGAAATAGCCAACATGTCGTCTACTTATTTCAAGTTAAATTAATCTTATCATTACACCCTTTTCCGGTTTTTCTATACATTTTATTTTAACTTTGTTAACATAAAACAAAAACATGAAAAAACTACTGGCTATTTTATTATTTGCAGCAAGCACATTAAGCGTAAAAGCACAAAATGATTACTTGCTCACTAACACCGGAGAAAAGGTTAATATAATGGGTAGTTTATATTTAGACGTGAATTATGTAAGCTTCAATGTGGAAAACAAAGAAAAGAAAAAAGGATATGAAATAGTTGTTTATAAAGATAAGAAATTTAAAATGTTACAATTTGGGGATAGAGTTTTTATGGTTTTGCCCGATGGTAAACAAAATAATATAATGGAAATAGTTTGTTTTAATGATAAGTATATTTTAGCAAGTTGGTTTGTTGGTGGAACAACTTTATTTATCAAAATATTTGATTGGGATTTAAACTCAATATGTAAACTAAAGCAATTATTTGTAGGTGAAAAATATCAAAAAAAGGATATTGAAGACCGCGTTAAACCCTATTTTGGAGATTGTAAAAACATAATAGATGCTATGTATAAAAACGTTGCAGATGGGAAAACCCATATTACCGATGACTTATATGCGGTTAAATGCAACACAAACAAAACTGTAAACGATTTAATAAAAAAGTTTTTAGCACTACCGGCACCAACTAAATAAACATAGTTCTTACTACATTTAATTTACGTTTATAAATTATCACGCACCTGATTTATTTTACGGGGAGAGCTTACCATAATTATTTTAGTAACAGGTTTTGCAAAAAAATCCATTTTAATCTCAACATCTTCTGCCTCTATTACATAAAGGGGTTTTATATCAGCTGGTAGTATGCGATAAGTAAAATCGGCAGACGCCTTTTTAACCGTAGAAATTATGTTTTTATCTGGTGCTGCTAAAAAACGCATGGAGCAAAAAACAACAAACCATAAAATAAATACAATGCTTTTTATCGAATTACTATGTTTCATCTCTATTCTTTTAATCTTTTGCTTTTATTTGCCAAAACACAGCCTGTTTATTTTAAATCTATTGAAATGCCTGTTTTAAGAATCATCCCTAAATTATGACCGGCATAATATAAATGACATGGGAAATTAAAAGATGTATAACCACCACCGCCAAGACTATTTACCCACTTTACATTTTTAAATAATTTAATTCTTAATCCGAAACCCGCATACGCTTCAACCGATTTAAAGTGCATTTGACAGATGTTGTCTGAGAACTCGGGGTTTGCCATACTTTCGTTACATAATGCATGTTTGCCCATAAGAGCATCATTTTGGTATATGCCTGTAGCAAAGCAAAACAACTCTAAACGTTTTGCATAAGCCTCGCCTTCGCCCACTAAAGTGTATTCGTAATTAAGTTGAATGCCCGATACGTTTGTTTTCTGTTTTTGTATTATAGGAGCTATATAATAGGTGCCTCTGTTCTTTTTGTAATAAACCGAAGGCAAAAGCTGTGTGCCATATCCATCGGCATCGGCTATGCTTAATGCGGCTAATCCAAAATTTCCTTTTTGTATAGGAGTATTTTGTTGGCAAATGCCATACTCTAAACTAAAAACCAAACTTACAGCAAGTAATACTATTTTTTTTCTAAAAGAGCATAAACCGGCACCTATCACTTTTTTTAGTGCAACTGCATTTACATTTGTGTAAGTGAAGCTTGTTTTGTTTAAATTATTCATTTTTGTTTTTTTAATTATTATTGGATTAACCTTAAAACAAAATTAGACCCACAGCCTCCAATATTAAATAGCTGAAAAAATGATAGTAATGTCATTATCACAAATGGGATACTTGTAATACAAAAAATGACAAGAAAGAAGTATTTGGGTTTAGTGGGGCAAATACTGCCTTTTTAGTCTACTTATTTAAAGTTAAACTAAGGTTAAAAGTGGTGTAGCAACTTAATTTGCTATACACTTTGCTACTACACCACCACTATTAATAAACCCAAAACTGTTGTAACAAAACGAAAACCCTATACGCTTTGTTATTATTACAACACTTTACCGCAAAGTACAAATAACATATACCGGCGTAACAAAACAAAACCCTATACCCTTTGTTACTATTACGCCACTTTGGTAATAGGTTAGTACAAAAAATTAAATATATATAGTTATAATAATAACAAAAGCCCTATGGGCGTACTTTATTATAACACTTTATACTGGTGTTGTAGTAGCAAAAGCCCTATGTATATAAATTGCTACACCACTATAAACCGTCGTAATAATAGCAAAAACCCTATACTATATTTTGTTACAACACTTTGCAGTAATGGGTTAATACAATAGCGGCGTAATAATAACAAAAGCCCTATGTATATTTTTTGTTACGCCACTTCTAAACAAATTTCTCAGTCGTGCCTCCTTCGAAATGTTGTTTTATTCTTTAGGTTTCCCGTAATCAATTCTATCTTTTTCTATAGCACCTGATATATACTTTTCTTTAAATACATTAAATTCATATGGAGTTTCCTTCCCAATCTTCAAATGTTCAATTTCTTTATTTCCTTTTGATATTAAATAATAGTGTGTAGTAATAGCAAAACCTCCTGTAGTAGTTGAAATAATCCAATTTTCATTATCTGTAGCAGCCCAATTAAGTCTTTCGCCTGGTACTCCTTTAGATGGAATGCAAGAAAAATTTCTTTTCTGGTTTGGATTTGCAATTTCAGATAGTGATTCTACTTCTATCTTTTCAAAAATTGCAAGAGGGATTTCCTCCTTTTTTACAATCACTTTAAAATTATGTTCTAATAATATTTTTTTAAACTCGGTTTGCCCATAGTTATAGTTACATAAAAACAATACAACAGCTAAAAACTTTACCTTTCTCATAGCATTTAATTATATCTAAATCAAATATAACAAACAACACGACTTAATCTAAAAGAAAAAGCCGCACTTTTCAGTACGGCTCTTTCCTCTCAAAAAACTAAAAACCGCATGTGTTTTTAGTAAACCTTGCAGCTGGCATGCCACAAGGAATATTTCGGGCGCTTATTTTTTAGCGTCCATTTTGTCTTTCAAATCAGATAACGCAGAGATATCACCTAATGTTGTTCTCTCTTGGGTATCTTTCACTTTTTTAACTGCTTTTTTGGTTTCTTCTTTTTCTTCAGCTTTAACCGCTTTTTCAGCTTTTTCGTGAGCGCGTTTTTCTTCTTCGTGCGTACGAGCGTGTGATACTACGATACGTTTAGAATCTTTATTAAACTCAATCACTTTAAACTCTAGCACTTCTTCAACCTGAGCTTGTTTTTTGTCAGCTTTAATTAAATGTTTGCTCGGGTTAAAACCTTCTACTCCGTAAGGCAAGCCTATTACAGCACCTTTATCGTTTACTGAAAGAACTGTACCTGTGTGTACTGAATCTTCGGTGAAGATAGTTTCAAATACATCCCATGGGTTTTCTTCCAATTGTTTGTGTCCTAATGATAAACGACGGTTTTCAGCATCAATTTCTAGTACAGATACATCCATTTTATCGCCTACTTTAGTAAACTCAGATGGGTGTTTTATTTTTTTGCTCCAAGATAAATCAGAGATGTGTACTAAACCATCAACACCTTCTTCTAACTCAACAAATACGCCAAAGTTAGTGAAGTTACGAACGGTACCTGTGTGACGAGAACCTTTTGGATATTTAGTAGTGATGAACGACCAAGGATCAGGAGTTAATTGTTTAACACCTAAGCTCATTTTACGCTCTTCTCTGTCTAAAGTCAATACAACAGCTTCTACTTCTTGCCCAACTTTTAAGAAGTCTTGAGCAGTACGTAAATGCTGGCTCCAGCTCATTTCACTTACGTGAATTAAACCTTCAACACCCGGTTGTACTTCAATAAATGCACCGTAGTCAGCTAAAACAACTACTTTACCTTTTACTTTATCACCAACTTTTAAGTCAGCGCTAAGTCCATCCCAAGGATGAGAAGATAATTGTTTTAAACCAAGGGCGATACGTTTTTTGTCGTCATCAAAATCAAGGATAACAACGTTGATTTTCTCATCCAATTTAACAATTTCCTCCGGATGAGAGATACGACCCCAGCTAAGGTCAGTAATGTGGATAAGACCATCAACTCCACCAAGGTCAATAAACACACCATAAGAAGTAATGTTTTTAACTGTACCTTCAAGTACTTGTCCTTTTTCAAGTTTAGAGATGATGTCGCGTTTTTGAGTTTCAAGTTCAGCCTCAATAAGCGCTTTATGAGATACAACAACGTTTTTAAATTCGTTATTGATTTTTACAACTTTAAATTCCATTGTTTTACCAACGTAAATATCGTAATCACGAATAGGTTTTACGTCGATTTGAGAGCCCGGTAAAAAAGCTTCAATTCCAAATACGTCAACAATAAGTCCGCCTTTAGTACGGCATTTAACGTATCCTTTAATAATTTCATCCGTTTCAAGTGCTTTACAAACTTTATCCCATGATGCAGTTGCACGTGCACGTTTGTGAGATAAAATAAGTTGTCCGCTGCCATCTTCTTGTTGTTCTACGAATACAGGAATTTTGTCTCCAGCTTTTAAATCTGGATTGTATTTAAATTCGTTACGAGGAATAACACCGTCTGATTTGTAACCAATGTTAACTACTACTTCGCGAGCGTTAACAGCTACTACAGTTCCTTCAATTACTTCAAGGTTAACTACGGTTTTTAAGGTTTTTTCATACAAATCTTCTAGGCGTTGGCGGTCAGATGCAGAATACGCATCTTGTTTTTTACCAACCAAACTCCAATCGAAATCGGCAGCTACAGGTGCATTTTGTGTTTCAGTCATTTTACATTACTTGTATCTGTTATATCAGGTTACAACAGAGGGGTTTATAATTGTTATTTTTTGTTGTCCACCTTACCTGAAAGATGGGGAGCAAATATACCACAAAGCCACGGGCTATTAAAGTTATTTTTTTTAAATGTTTGATTTTTAACCCGAAAAACTACAATTTTAACATTTAGGTAAAATTGGGTTTTACTTTCGTTTACCCCAAAAGTAAATGGGAAGGCCTGCCAACACTATAAGCAGACCATAAACCGATGACTCCATCTTAGATGTGAAGCCATAATACAATATCCAGCCATTAATTAAAAGGAAAAGGATAGGTGTAAGCGGATAACCCCAGGTTTTATAACTAATGGGCGATACATCGCTGCGTTTGCGTAGTATAAACACTCCAAAAACGGTAAGGGTTGTGAACAGAGTAAGCGTAAACCCTATCAACTCAAGCACTTGATTGAATTGAGCGGTTAAAATTAACACCACCGATATAACCGACTGAAAAATAACCGCTACATAAGGCACATTGTTTTTGTTTTTGATAGCAAAAAAATTAAGTGGCTTTACATCTGAGCCGATAGATGAAATTACGCGTGGTCCCGCTAATATCATAGCACTGATAGATGATACAAGCAATAACGAAATTACCATGCTCATTACATTACCCATTTGCACACCAAAAATATGTTCGGCACTAATGTGGCCTATTTCTATTTGGCCTTTTAAATCATCAACCGGGGTTGAATATAAAAACAACATGTTTAGCAACACATATAGCACACTAACTATTAAAGTGCCCACCAGTAAAGAGCGTGGAAGATTGCGTTGCGGGTTTTCTATCTCGCCTGTAATGTAGGCTGCTGCGTTCCATCCGCTATAGGAGTAAGAAACCCAAAATAAGGAGATAGCGAAAGCTGCATTAGCAAACACATCGTTAAACGAATTGCTATTAGGCAGAAACGAAATAACATGTGTTGGCTTGGCAAAAATAAAACCGCATACAATAAAGCCGCTAACAAAAGCAATTTTTAAAGCAGTAGCATATCGCTGAAAAGCCGCACCTGTTTTAATATTGGTAGCATGTATGGCAGTTATAATTAAAACAACCACTAAAGCAATTGCTGTTGGGTTTATGTTGGCAAAAACACTGTTTACATATTTGCCCAATGCCATAGATGCCAAAGCCACCGGAGCCGCAAAACCTACGGTAGATGAAACCCAACCGCTTAAAAAACCAACCACAGGGTGATATAGTTTTGATAGATAATTATACTCACCACCCGATTGCGGAAAAGCCGCACCAACCTCGCCATACACCAAAGCACCACATAAAGCCATAATGCCGCCAATAACCCAAAGCAAAACAATGGCAAAAGCTGATTGTATGCCAATTACCTGAAAACCTATACTGGTAAAAACGCCTGTACCAATCATGTTGGCTACAACAATGGCAACGGCGGTGTTAAAACTAATTTTGGGTGCGGACATATATTAGTCGAACGACTGCGTTGATTGCTGTGAAAGTTGCAGCATTTGCTGATACTGCTCAGGACTTAAATCGTTATAATAAAAATTGATTGGATTAATTTTTTGATTGTTTTTTATAACCTCGTAATGCAAATGCGGTGCGGTACTTAAACCTGTGCTACCCACTAAACCAACTAACTCGCCACGCTTAATTTTTTGTCCGGCACGTACGCTAATTTTACTTAAATGGCCGTAAAGTGTTTGGTAGCCAAAACCGTGGTCAAGTACTACGTGGTTACCGTAACCCTGCATCATAGCATCGGCCTGCCCTACTACCCCATCTCCGGTTGCATAAACGGGTGTACCCTCAGCAGCAGGGAAATCCATGCCGGGGTGCATTTCCTGAGTTTTGTAAATAGGGTGTGTTCTCCAGCCGAAACCGCCTGGCTGACGAATTAAGTTTTTAATATTTAAAGGCATAATGGCCGGAATAGAGTTAAGCATCTGCTCCTTGTTATGTGCCAATTTCAATACATCATCAAACGATTTTGATTGAATATAAAGCTGTTTTAAAAGCACATCCAGCTTTTTAGAAGTCTCCTGCATAAGCTCGGTACTCTCAAAACCTTCTAAGTCTTTATAACGGTCGCTGCCACCAAAACCCGCTTTGCGTATACTGCTTGGTATAGGCTCGGCCTCAAAAATAACGCGGTAAATGTTGTTATCTCTATCCTGCAAATCGGTTAAAACCGATTGAGCCAGCCCCATTTTTTGGTTCAATAAATCGTACTCAAGCTCTAGTTTTTCAATTTCGCGATGTAGTTTTTTCTCTTTTGGCGAGTCTAAAAATTTATAGGCTAAAAATATAGTAATGGTAGCAAATACAGTACCCGTAGCCAAATATGATAGGAATTTCAGACCACGTTCTTTCCACGTAGTGTGAACCTTTTCATAGGTAAGGCTTTTGGTGTTAAACTTGTATTTTATTTTACTCATGCAAAAAAGCAAGCAAAAATAAGAATAAAGGCTAAATTTGCAACAGCAATTATTCCTACGGAAAATAAAGGCATTTAAACGCACAAAAACTATGAAACACGAAGCATTTATAATAGATGGCATAAGAACACCAATAGGTAATTTTGGAGGCTCCTTAAGCGAAGTACGCCCTGATGATTTAGCAACACTTGTTTTAAAAGAATTATTAAAGAGAAACCCTAAAATAGACCCTGCCGCTATTGAAGATGTTATATTAGGCTGTGCTAACCAAGCCGGCGAAGATAACCGCAACGTGGCTCGTATGGCTTTATTGATGGCAGGTTACCCCATCAACGTATCGGGGCAAACAGTAAACCGTTTATGCGCATCAGGGCTTAATGCCTGTATGGAAGCTGCACGTGGTTTGATGCTTGGCGATGGTTTGTTATATGTAGGTGGCGGAGTTGAAAACATGACCCGTGGCCCGTGGATTATTAGCAAAACAAGTTCGGCCTTTGGCAGAGATGCCCAAATGTTTGACAGCAGTTTTGGCTGGCGCTTTATTAACCCAAAACTGAAAGAAATGTATGGGGTTGATAGCATGGGTGATACGGCAGAGAACGTTGCCGAGCAATATAAAATAAACAGAGAAGATCAGGATAAGTTTGCCCTACATTCACAGTTAAAAGCTTCAAAATCAAAACAATCAGGTAGGCTAGCTGAAGAAATAGTTGCAGTAACTATTCCGCAAAAAAAGGGCGACCCTAAAATATTTGATACCGACGAATTTATAAAACCACACTCAACTTTAGAAACCTTAGCTAAACTAAAACCAGCCTTTAAAAAAGACGGAACGGTTACAGCAGGAAACGCATCGGGTTTAAATGATGGGGCTGCTGCTTTATTATTAGCATCAAACGAAGGCATAAAACAATTTGGTTTAAAACCATTAGCCCGTGTTGTATCAATGGGTGTTGCAGGAGTTGAGCCTCGCATTATGGGCATTGGCCCAATTGAGGCTGCTAAAAAAGCCTTGCAACGTGCCAACCTTACTATTAAAGACATGGACATTATTGAACTAAACGAAGCCTTTGCTGCACAAAGTTTAGCTTGTATACGTGCATGGGGCTTAGCTGATGATGATGCTCGTATCAATCCAAATGGTGGTGCTATTGCAATTGGTCACCCCCTAGGCATGAGTGGCGCACGTATTTTAAATACAGCTGCTTTAGAGTTACACAAACAAAATAAAAAATACGCTTTGGTAACTATGTGCATTGGCGTTGGACAAGGTTATGCAGTTATTATTGAACGTGCTTAAACTACCTATATGTCTCGACTAAAAATAGACGCTTGTTTTTCTCCCTACCTGTATCCTGTATATGCCGATACCGAAAGTATAGTTGTTGTTATTGATGTTTTTAGAGCCACATCAGCCATTTGTGTTGCCTTTGCCAATGGTGCCGAAAAAATAATTCCGGTAGCAAGTGTTGAAGAAGCCATGCAATATAAACAACAAGGCATGCTGGCCGGTGCCGAAAGAAACGCCATTAAATTAGAGGGCTTTGATTTTGGAAACTCGCCTTACGATTATATGGGCGAGCACGTAAAAGGTAAAACCATTGCACTTACTACCACTAACGGTACACAAGCCATTGAAGCTGCCAGACAAGCTTATAAAGTTGTTATAGGATCTTTTTTAAATATTGATGCCTTATGCGATTGGCTTATTAAGCAAAACAGAAATGTATTGCTTTTATGCTCGGGTTGGAAAAACAAATTTAATTTAGAAGATTCTCTTTTTGCAGGCGCTGTTACACAGCAAATGATTGATAAAAGTAAAAACTACAGTTTAGGTGATGGTTGTTTAGCTTTAAAATACTTGTATGAAATTGGTAAAGAAAAACCAACCAAGTTTTTAAACTACTCGATGCACAAAGAACGTTTTGCCAAGCTTAATTTAAAAGAAGATATACGTTATTGCCTTATGCCAAACTCGGCACCCGTTGTACCTGTATTAGAAGGTAAGTTTTTGGTGAAGGCTGAGTTGTAGTGAGAGGGTCGTATTATGGAAATATCCGACATTTATAAAAAATATTCAGACATTATTTTCATAGCACCAAGTCGCGATCCTACACAATTAGTTATTAATGTAGAAGAATATTTAAAAAGAGTTTTTCCTAACGAAAATTTATTTATTCAGAATTTTGTTGGCTTGGCTGATATTAGAAGCTCTCTTAAAAATAAATATACTGACGATACAAATTGTTTTAAAAAACATGGTCGAGAGGTTGATGCTAACATTGATAAATTAAAATACTATCAACCAGATGTGGGAATTTGTGGCCCAGTAAATAACGAAATTGACGAGCCTGTTCATATAATTAATTATAAAGGCGTGGACATTTTATTT
>JABDCR010000017.1 GCA_013288015.1 Bacteroidota bacterium
TTTTGTGATACTGTCTTTACAATTTATTCCTGCCGAAACAAGCAATTGTACTGTATGTGTTCCACTTGTGGTATAAGTGTAGCTTGGGTTTTGTAGAGATGATGTGTCACCTATTCCAAAACTCCAATGCCAGTTATTTATAGTTCCTGCATTGGTGGTCGAATTATCTGTAAAACTCACCGACTGACCTAAGCAAGCATTGTTTACAGTAAAGGCTGCGTGAGGTTGTCCGTTTCTGTATACCACTATAGTATCTCTTACTATTCCACATGAGCTTCCTTGGTTAACAGCTAATACAAAAGTTAATGTGTCGTTATCTGTTATTGCAGGCGTGTAAGTTGCATTTAATGTGCTATCATTTGGTGTAAATGTTCCGCTTCCAATAGTCGACCAATGCCCAACTGCAGTTGCTGTAACCGAACCGCTAAGCGCTATTATATTACTCGAACAAATTGTTTAACGCTTATGGTTAACTTTAAAGATACATCTAAAGTGATTTTACCTGATAGTATTTCATCTTACAATTGGAACTTTGGCGATGGTGCTACATCGGTGGTTACAAACCCATCGCATACATACAGCACAAGCGGAACTTATACTGTGTTATTGCAAGTGCAAACCAACAACGGTTGTAAAGACACAGCTACTAAAATAATTATTACAGGCCAACCTATCGTAGCTGATTATACACCTGCCGGAGGAAGTTATAATGTTCATCAGGATATAGACTTTACAAGTCAGGTTACCGGTGCAAGCACCTACAACTGGAATTTTGGAGATAACTCAACTGCATCTACGCTGCCTAATCCATCGCATGGATATAATCTTGCAGGCACATATACTGTAACATTAGTTGCTACAAACAGCATGGGTTGCAGCGATACAGTTAGACATACATTTGAAGTAAACCCAAGCGGACATAATGTACCAACCGGATTTACACCTAATGGTGACGGTTTAAATGATTACTTCTACATTATGGGTGGACCATTTGATCAGTATGATTTGAGAGTGTTTAATGAATGGGGTCAGCAAATATTTATGTCGAATAGTCAAAATGATAAATGGGATGGAACCATTAATGGAACCAAACAACCAGAAGGCACTTATATGTACATATTTAATGGCAGCATTGACGGTAAGAGCTTAAAACTAAGTGGTGAAATAAACTTAATACAATAACCATGAAAACAAAACTAATATATATACTCGTTTCGCTTTATTGTTTTTTAACAATACAATTAAAAGCACAAGACCCGCATTTAGCGCAATATGATGCGTTTCCTGTTTATTTAAATCCGTCGCTAACCGGAAACTATTTAGGCGAAGGAGATGATTACAGAATTTCTTCCGTTTATCGTTCGCAATGGCGAGCCCTTACACCAAAGCCTTATACTACATATGGAATAGCATATGATCAAAAAGTTCAACGGTTTGGAATAGGCGGGTATATTATTGACGATAAATCGGGAGTAGGAAATTATAACACCATGAATGTTCAGGTATCCGGCTCTTATTTAATTACAGATCCTAAAACATCTCCACACTTATTAAGCGCAGGAGTGCAAATGGGCATTTTTTATAAAACCTTTAATCCTAATTCATTATTATATGAAAGTCAACTTGATAATTCGACCGGTACACTTAACCCCAATATTAATAGTGGCGAATATTATAAAAAAAACAGCTTAGTGAATTTTGATGCAAATATTGGTGTGTTTTATAAGTACCGTGATGTACAGAAAAAATTCTGGCCTTATATTGGTTTATCATTGTTTCATGTAAACCAACCAAAAGAAAACTTTGGCGGAGCTGCCGAAACCAGATTACCTATACGTTGGGATATGCAGGCAGGATGTGATTTTTTGATTAATGAAAAATTTAAATTAACGCCTACTGTTTTATATATGAACCAAGCAAAAGCCTGGGAGTTAAATATGGGCGCATTGGGTTACTATAAACTTAATGACAGTAAAGATGTTCGCTACGATTTAATTTTTGGATTAAACTATAGGCTACAGGATGCCGTTATTATACAAGCAGGAATTAAGAAAGATAACATTGCTTTGCGTATGAGTTATGATATAAACACATCGTACCTTAGTAGTTATACAAATGGTAAGGGTGGTTTCGAAATGACACTTATTATAATGGGTAAAAAAGGTACACCCATTTTTAAATCAATGAGTAAGTACTAAAGTAAAACCAATTATCAACAAAAAAAAGTGCATTGACTATATACATCTACTTACTTTATTTATTTATACAAAACCCGTGTAAGCCTTTTGCTGTGGCTTATCCAATCAATAAAAATTATTTTACATATTAATTAAACAAGTAAAAAAAGCTTTCTTGCTTTGCTTGTTTGGGATAATTTGTTAATACAAATAAATTCGATTTTTACATTGCGTAAAAAGATTTTATATATTTGGCTTATAGTAAAATTTAAACTTAATCATAAAAAACACTATGGCAAAAAAAGCAGTTAAAAAAGCAACTAAGAAAGTTGCTAAAAAAGCGACTAAGAAAGCAGCTAAAAAAGTTGTAAAAAAAGCAGCTAAGAAGGTTGCTAAAAAAGCACCGGCTAAAAAAACTAAACGTAAATTAAATCCTGCTCTTTTAAAACCATATACTCCAAGCGCTGCTCTTGCTGAAGTTGTTGGAAGCAAAGCTATCCCTCGTTCAGAAGTAGTAAAAAAACTATGGGTATATATCAAAGCTCACAAATTACAAGACAGCAAAAACAAACGCATGATTAATGCTGACGCTAAACTAAAACCAGTTTTTAGTGGTAAAGGTCAAGTATCTATGTTTGAAATGGCTAAACACATTTCTAAACATTTAAAGTAAAACATACATTATGTAGTTTCATAAAAAAAACCTCGCAGCATTGCGAGGTTTTTTTTATGTACAAAATTTCTTATATTAGTAGCCTAATATTTAAACCAAAATAAAAATGATTAAAAAACTATTTACTTTAGGATTAGTACTTGCTACTTTTGCAGGTACTGCGCAACAAGCGAGATTAAAAAACACAGCTAATGCTTTAAAACTTGGAGGAGTTACTCCGCCATCAGTTATGGCAACAACCAATTTAGGTTTTGAAACTTGGTCAGGCGGTAGCCCAACAGGTTGGAGTACACTTAATTTACTTGGTCTACAGTCTGCTATACAGTACACAACAAGTCCAGGTACCGGTACTTCATCTTTAGAATTAACTACAGTTAGTTGTACTGCTTGTCCTACTTATGGCTTACCTACAAAAGCTGGTTTTGCTCAGCAGTTTGTTCCATATGTTGGTCAACCGACTTCTGCATCTTTTCAATATAAATCGGCTGTTGCAGCCGGAGATACCGGCGCTATATTATTAAGTCTTTCTGTAGCGACTGCTGCTACTGGTCAGGCCGGTTTTATTTTTTCAGGAACTGTTAGCACTTGGACTACGGTTACTGTACCTTTTCAATATTCTAATGCTGTAAATTCAGATAGTATCAGTATATTAATTGCATCTAGCGATTCGGGCATTGTATCAGGACCTGGTATTGTAGGACGTCCTGTTGTTGGATCTAAAGTATATATTGATGCAATTGCTATTACTAACCCAGCTGGTATCCAAACTATCTTTACTTATAGTGATTATGTAATGTTCCCTAACCCTGCTATGGCTGAATTAAACTTTATTATTAAAGATGCTAAAGCCAGAAAAGTAGAAGTTTATAACGTTAATGGAGTTCTTGTTCAATCATTTACTATTGAAAACGAAAGAACACAAATTAACTCATATAACATGAGTAACGGAATGTATTTCTATCATGTGGTAGATGCTAATGGCGGTGTTTTACATACTGATAAATTTACTGTTATTAAGTAATTAGTGCCAACTATTTTTCAAAACCCTCGCCCTTTGGCGGGGGTTTTTTTATGGATTAATTATTTAACGATGATCTCGCTAATTTTACATTAATTAATATTTTCGTTTCCTTAATATTTTCTAATTTCCTACCTTAATTTATTTGAATTTATGAGGAGAGTTTTTCTATTAGGCATTTATATTATTAGTCAGTTAGTGCAGTCGCAGAATTCACCTCAAATGAATTCTGCAGAGATTCTGCAATCATTAAAAAAACTAAATACAGTTGGTTCAGTATTATATATAGCGGCACACCCCGATGACGAGAACACTCGCCTATTAGGTTATTTAGCTAAGGAACGAAATTTAAGGGCCGGTTATTTATCGCTTACACGTGGTGATGGCGGGCAAAATTTAATTGGTAAAGAGCAAGGAGAGCTACTGGGTTTAATTCGCACACAAGAGTTATTAGCAGCTCGTAGAATTGATGGTGCCGAACAACTTTTTACACGCGCTAATGATTTTGGTTTTTCTAAAAACCCGAAAGAAACTTTTTCCATTTGGAATAAAGATAGCATACTGGCTGATGTGGTTTTAGCTATTCGTAAATTTAAACCAGATGTTATTATTTGTCGTTTCCCTACTACAGGAGAAGGTGGGCATGGACATCACACAGCCTCAGCCATACTTGCCTTAGAAGCTTTTGATGCGGCGGCTGACCCAGCTAAATTTCCGGAACAATTAGCCTATACACAAGTTTGGCAAGCTAAATGTATTTTTTGGAACACCTTTAATTTTGGAGCAACAAACACAACAGCACCTGACCAATTAAAAATTGATGTAGGTGTTTTTAATCCATTATTAGGAAAAAGTTATGGAGAAATTGCAGCAGACAGTAGGTCTATGCATAAAAGCCAAGGTTTTGGTTCTGCTAAAATAAGAGGCGAGAACATAGAATATTTTAAACAACTAAAAGGAGATAAAGCAAATACAGATTTATTTGAAGGCATTAATCAAACATGGGGAAGATTTGCTGTAACCAGCCCTCTTCAAAAAACAATTGATGATTGTATAAAAAAATATAATCCGCAAGCCCCTGAAAAAACAGTTACAGATTTAGTTGCTATTTATAAACAACTCCAGCAAATAGATGAGAGTGATGTGGACATTAAATATTGGAAACGATTAAAACTTAAAGAAACCGAAACACTTTTACTTACTTGCTCGGGCTTATGGACAGAAGCTTATGCGGCAGACTATAAAGCTGTACCGGGTAATGATATTTTTATTACAGCACAAATTATTGTCAGGAATAATTGTGAAGTAAAATTAAATAGTATTTCTTTTTTCAATCAGACAGATACTACTACAGCTAAAGTTTTAAAGCAAAACGAATTACTTACTTTTAAACACAAGGAAAAACTAGCTCCCACTACTCCATTCTCTAACCCTTATTGGTTAAACGAAAAGCATGCCATTGGCATGTACACCGTAAATAATAAACAACTAATTGGCAAACCCGAAAATGACGCTTTTGCTAAAGTAACTTTTGATGTAAGCATTTACGATTTGAATTTAAAAATTGAAAGAGGCTTGGTTTATAAATACACCGACCCTGTTAAAGGAGAAGTTTACAGACCTTTTGAAATTTTACCACCTGCAACCATTAACATTTCTGATAAAGTTTTTGTGTTTAGTTCGGATAATCCGAAAGACGTTTCGTTTACTGTAAAAGCTAATGCAGCTAATGTAAACGGCACCGTACAATTAAAAGCACCCGAAGGGTGGATTGTTCAAATTAAAAATCCAACCTTTAAATTAGTTAGTAATGGAGATGAAGCTATTGTAGAAGCAACCATTACTCCTAAAAAAAATAGCACAGATGGTAAACTGCAAGTTATGCTAAATATTGATGGAACCATATATACAAAAAGCATTAAACGCATTGAGTACGACCATATACCCTACCAGTTTATTTTAAGTGATGCAGAAGCAGTACTTGTGCATGTTGATTTAAAAAAGACGGGAAATATTATTGGATATATTCCTGGTGCAGGAGATGATGTACCCGCTTGTTTAAAACAAATTGGTTATGATGTTACTATACTTACCAATGAATTATTAGCCAAAGAAAACTTAGCTAAGTACAATTGTATTGTAACAGGAGTACGTGCCTATAACACTAACGAACGCTTGCAAGTTTACTATACTAAGTTAATGGACTATGTAAAAAACGGAGGGAATTTAGTTGTGCAATACAACACTAACAGTCGTATTGGACCTGTTGGCACTAAAGTAGGGCCTTATCCATTTACCATTTCGAGAGATAGAGTTACGGATGATAATGCCGAAGTGCGTTTTACAAACCCTAAACACTCTGTTTTAAACTTTCCTAATATCATTACACAAAAAGATTTTGATGGATGGGTGCAGGAACGTGGAATTTATTTTGCCAGCGATATAGATAAAAATTATGAAACCATATTTTCTATAAACGACCCAGACGAAAAAGCCAGTGAGGGAAGTTTAATAATTGGCAAATACGGAAAAGGCAATTTTGTATATACGGGCTTGGTGTTCTTTCGCGAGTTACCGGCAGGAGTTCCAGGGGCTTATCGTTTGTTTACAAATTTACTTAGCATACCAACTAATAAATAATGCAGGAAGAAGAATCTTCTATAAACAAAAAGTGGCGTAATGCATATGCCTTAGTTATTGGCACATTAATACTGCTTATTATTTTCTTTTACTTTTTTACAAAACAATTTGCATGAGTATAGTAGATTGGTTTGTCTTAATTATAACACTTCTCGCCGTAATTACATATGGCGTATATAAAAGCAAAAGCGAAAAAACCTTAGATGGATATTTTAAAAGCAGTAACTCAATGAGTTGGTTTTTGATTTTGCTTTCTATTATGGGTACGCAGGCAAGCGCCATTACTTTTTTATCAGCACCCGGACAGGCTTATACCGATGGAATGCGATTTGTACAATATTATTTTGGTTTGCCCTTAGCTATGGTGGTGCTATGTGTAACTTTTATTCCCATCTATCATAAATTAAAAGTTTACACAGCTTATGAGTTTTTAGAACAGCGTTTCGATTTAAAAACGCGCGCTTTAGCCTCGGTTCTGTTTTTAATTCAACGGGCTTTATCAACAGGCATTAGCATTTATGCCCCTTCTATTATTTTATCTTCTTTACTTGGGTGGAATATTTATTATACCAACCTTGTTATGGGTGGTTTTTTAATTATTTATACTGTAAGTGGTGGCACTAAAGCGGTTACCTATACACAAATGCAACAACTGCTTATTGTTTTTATAGGCATGTTTTTAGCAGGTTATATGGTAGTACATATGCTACCACCGAATGTTAGCTTTTCGGATGCTTTGCATGTAGCGGGTAAAATGGGCAAGCTAAATGTTATTGAAACAAAAATTAATGTTACCGACTCGCATTGGTGGAAAGACAAATACAATATATGGAGTGGTTTAGTAGGAGGTTTTTTTCTGGCTCTCTCTTATTTTGGAACTGATCAATCGCAGGTAGGGCGATACTTAACTGCAAAAAACACCAAAGAAAGCAGGATTGGTTTATTGATGAACGGCTTGGTAAAAGTGCCTATGCAGTTTTTAATTTTAATGGTAGGTAGTTTGGTTTTTGTGTTTTATATGTTTTACCAATCGCCAGTTTTCTTTAATCAAAAAGAGGTTGAAAAAGTTTTAGCAACTGATTACAAAACTTCATTTGTTAGCTTGCAAGTAAAGAATGATTCGTTAAACAGCATTAAGCAAACTCAAACTCATAAGTTAGTAGATGCTATACATCAAAAAAATGAGTCGCAAATTCGCAATACTCAAGCCTCTTTAAAGGAAATTGAAAAGCAAACAAAAACTATACGAGCAGATGCTGTTGCTATAATGAAAAAAGCAGATAAAACTGCCGACACAAATGATACCAATTACATCTTTCTATATTTTGTTGTACAAAACCTTCCGCGCGGTTTAATTGGTTTATTAATTGCTATGATATTTTTAGCAGCCTGGGGCAGCATTGCAGCGGCATTAAATTCATTGGCATCTACTACCGTTATTGATTTATATAAACGTATGTGGGTAAAAGAACAAACCGAAACGCACTACTTTAAAGCATCGCGTTGGTTTACATTCGGCTGGGGGCTTTTTTGTATTGCCACAGCTATGTTTGCAAGCAAACTAGGCAGTTTAATTGAAGCTGTTAATGTATTGGGTTCTTTATTTTATGGAACTATTTTGGGCATTTTTTTAGTGGCTTTTTATATGAAAAAAATTGGTGGTAAAGCTGTTTTTTATGCTGCTATAACTACAGAGGTTTTTGTTATTGCCATTTATATCTCAGATATAATTTCTTTTTTATGGTTAAATGTTATAGGCTGTTTATTGGTAATGGGGGTCGCGTTCGTTTTGCAAAAAGTATTAGTTAAACCTACTGCAAAATAAAAAGCCTCGTATAAATACGAGGCTTCCTTTATAGAACTAATTTGTTTGATTATTTATTATCAGCTAATAACTTTTTAGCCATAGCTACATAATCATCGTTTTTAGCTTCGGTAGCCATTGTAATTGTTTTTTCTGCACTGGCTTTACCATTTACTTTATCGCCTTGTTTATAAGCAATTTTTGCTTTTAACAACATCATGTAAAATGCTTTTGGGTTTTGTTCTAAAGCTTTATCTACCCAAGTTGACGCCTGTTTTAAGTCTTTATTATTGTCAAAATAATAACTGGCTGCCTGAAAATACGGGCGGTTATCTTTACCCAATGTAGTTTCAATGTTTTTCATCACTTTAGCATCTATGTCAGTAGTAAGCTTTATAGCAACAGCTGTGTTTTCCCACAACAGCTCTATATTCGCGGAAGTAGCAGTAATGTCTCCTAAATTCATGGTAAATGATTCTATCTTGTTAGTTAAAGTAGTTGGTTTTACTTTAAAACGTAATACTTCATTTTCTTGTTTATATTCAGCTACATCTCCGCCCAAAGTAAGGTCTTTGTATAACATAATATCCCAGCTATCTTTATTTGGAATAGTATATAAACCATACGTGCCTGCTTTTACATCATTGCCCTCTAATTTTACATCGTCAGAAAAAGTAATTTTTGTTGTTGCATTAGCTCCAGTACGCCAAATTTTTCCAAAAGGAACTACGTCGCCAAATATAACACGGCTTTTAACACCCGGACGAGAATATTCGATAGTTACATCACCTAATGCAAAATTTTGTTTTAATGTTTGTAATGGGCTTGGTGCCGGAACCTTTAATTGTTGTGCTTGTGCATTTAAGCTACCAAAGCCTAAAGCGGCTATGGCTATTGCGCTAATTATTTTTTTTGTTTTAATCATGATTCTTTATTTGTTTTTTAGTTAGTGTATTCGTTTTGTTTAAACGCCAACAAATGTAGAAGATTTTTAAAAGGTAACGAGCTTTATATCGAACAAAAGTCACGAAATAATAGAAAAATAAGAGTTAAATTTTATTTACTGTTTTTAACCAGATTTTTATAGACTTCAAAATAACGTTTACCCATCTCTCTTTGTCCGTCAGCATTATAATGCAAGGTATCTTGGTTATTATTGGGTTTCTGTATTTTTTGAGGCAAGTAAGGGTCTACATATGCAGTTACCGGTATGCGATTTACAGTTTCTTTAATGATTTGTTGTTGGTGTTTTCGTTCAGGTTTTAACTCAGTCCAATATGGTACCATTCCTCCTAAAATAAAAGGCGTAGTTTTATTAGCCCCAATTATATCTCTACGAAATTGTGCTATAAGCGTATCTAAATCTCTTTGGTAGTTTTTATAATTAACATCTTTTTCTCCTTGATGCCATAGTATGGCCTTTAAATTGCTTTTCGGATATTTTTTAAATACATAATTAATTCTACTAATGGCATTATCGTATAAAAAATCTTTTCTATGCCAACCCTCACCATCAAATCCTGTGTTATCCATTCCACAAGGGATAATTAAAATATCATTCTTTTTTTGAATATATGTTTGATATAGTTTTGCAAAGGTTAAAGCAAAACCTATTCTATCGGCCTTGGGATTAAAATGATGTAATGGTTCTTTTGCCTGAATTATTTTCAAATCGTTTGGCGCAAGCCTTCCTAATTGATATATACCCTCAACCTCTTTATCTTTAATTGAGTCATAACCTTGACCCCAATATGTGTTTGACTGCCCCGCCACAACAAAAACGTCGTAGGCACTATCTTTTACCAAATTAGTATCTGATTTATTGTTATTTGAAGCTATATTAGAAGAACATTTTGAGAAAAAACAAACTAATAAAGCAACAAAAAAAATACTGTTTACTAATTTAAATCGCATGGATGTTTTGTAGATTAGTTATTAAAAAGTTTACGGTCAAAAAATTTATATTTTATCATACAATATAAAGCCCTAATCGCATCTTTCATTCCTATTTTTTTTCCCTCTTCATAAGTACGACCATAATATGAAATTCCTACTTCGTAAATTCTGATTTTTGGAATACGAGATATTTTTGCAGTAACTTCAGGTTCAAACCCAAATCTTTTTTCCTTTAAATAAAGTTTCTGAATAATTTCAGTACGAAAAATCTTATAACAAGTTTCCATATCTGTTAAATTTAAATTAGTAAGCATATTAGACAAGAACGTAAGGAATTTATTACCTATGCTATGCCAAAAAAACAATATACGATGTGGCTTCCCTCCCATAAATCTTGAACCATATACTACATCGGCATGTCCTTCAATAATAGGGCGCAACAAAATATTATATTCATTAGGGTCATATTCTAAATCAGCATCCTGTATAATCAGATAATCTCCTGTAGCTATTGAAATTCCTTTGTGTAAAGCAGCTCCTTTACCTTGATTAAATTCTTGATTGAAAAGTTGAAAATTGATTGTTGGATGCGTTGCTATATATTGTTCAACCACCTCTTTAGTGTTATCAGTAGAGAAATCATTTACAATGATTATTTCTTTTTCTATATCATTTATTAGTGCAACATCTAAAACTTTATTTAAAATCAAATGAATTGTCCGTGCTTCATTATAAGCAGGGATAACAATAGATAATTTTTTTTTGTTAGATGACACAATACTTTGATGGTTAAATAAACGAGCATAAAGATAGTTATATTAGTCTCTTTTATATCCATATATTTAAAAAAATTGCTGTTTTTATGTTTCGTGTATTTATTAAAAGAATAAGCTTAATTTGCTAAGAATCAAGCAATCTTTATAATCACTTTGCGTTTAATTGTAAATTGCTATTTTTGGCAAACCAAATATTTTGCATGTATATACAGTTCTGTCGTAAAATCGTTATTTGTATTTTTTTATTATGCCTGTCTGTTTTATTTTTTTCGTCATGTAATGATGCAAAAAAGGCTGAAAGTGGGTTTGTTTATATGGAAGGGAAGGATTTTAAATTAAGCGGTAAAGATTTTTATCCTATAATTTTGAATTACAGCTCCTTATTAAAAGCTGATAGTAACGACCTTTGGGTTGGCCCCAACATAGCCTATGAAGATAAAGACCCCTACACTAAAAAGGCAGGTAATTTGAGGTTTAAAGCAGACATGCAAATGATAAAAGACCTTGGGTTTAATACTGTGCGTTTAGTTGGTATTGGAGAGTATGGGATTGATAATAATATTGCCGGAAAACGGGCTAACACAACCGACTCATTAACTAAATATGTAGCATTTGAAGGTAAAAGCCTTGACAAATATTTTGAAGCTTTGTCTGATATGTTTAATATCCTTAATGAACTGGGGATTAAAGCTATTGTTTTAATTAATTCGTTTCCTGATGAAAATGCAGTTTCTGAAAAATATTGGGCTGCACTTTTATCAAGATTTAAAAACGAAAAAGCTATACTCGCTTGGGATTATTTTAATGAACCCTTGTACTTTGATGCGAAAGAAAGAAAGAAAGAAAATGTTTATAGGATAGTAAAAAAATGGAAAAAAACTCGTGGAGAGTGTGACCCTAATCATCTGTTTACAATTGGATTAACCGGCACCAGAGAGGTTTTTGAGTGGGACCCTAACATTTTGGATGTTGATTTCCTTTCTATACATCCTTACGAATTTCATAAAGGCGAAGTAGAAAATGAAATTACCTGGTATGGCAGATATGTGAAAACACCTTGGATTATTGGAGAAACAGGGTTTTCGGCAGATAATGATTCTATTAGTTACGATGTGCAAAAAATGTATACTGAAAAATTTATCCAGCATGCTATAAATTGTGGAGCAAGTGGTTTTTCGTGGTGGCAATATAAAGACGTTGAATGGCATCAGTTTCAATCTAATTTTTTAGGATTGCTTAATAATAAGGGAACTACTAAAACAAGTAACAAAGACCTTATTGTCAACGGAACCGTAAAACCAGCGGGTTACGTATTTAAAAACTTTAACCCAAACAAAAAAACAGGGGAATGCAGTTGCCGAGATAATTACTATAATTATGATGGTTTAAACCAATTTGCGGTTAAGGGTAAATTAATTGATAGAAAAACAGGACAGCCTATCGTTGGTGGAAACGTGGTAGTTTGGAATCAATATTATGGAGAATCGAATTTGACTTTTACCAAAGAAGATGGGTCATTTATTGTTTATGGTAATTTTAAAATATATCACTTTATTGCTTCATCTACATTAATGAGTTTTTACAGGGCAAATTTTGATTGGGATGGCATTAAAATAACTACTGAAAATGGTGTACCTATATACGATATTGGCACTATAAAGCTAAGCCCTTTACAAATAGGCCTTCCATAATTATGAGTGAAATAAAAAATCAAAATAACGCCTATATTATTCAACTTGATGGTCTCAGGTTTTTTGCTATCCTATCGGTAATGATTGGGCATTGGTTACAATGGCAAATTAATAAACCAATAGTTCAAGGTTTCCCTTTTAGCAATGGAGTTATTTTATTTTTTGTACTTAGCGGATATCTAATTACAGATATTTTGTTGCGTAATAAAATTAAAGCTGTAGAAATTTCTATTCCTAAAGCAACACTTTTAAAATCCTTTTATATGCGAAGGGTGCTTCGCATATTTCCACTTTATTTTGCAACAATTTTTTTTCTTTTTTTTATTAATTATAAAAATACGCGCGAAATTTTTCCATGGTTGGTTACATTTTCTTCCAATATATACCAAGCCATTAATAACGTTTTTGTTGGAGACTTTAATCATTTTTGGTCGTTGGCAGTAGAAGAGCAATTTTATTTGTTTTGGCCATGGATTATAATTTTACTTCCAACAAAACACAGCGAAAAAATAATCATAGGTTTGATTGGCCTTTCTTTACTGACAAAAATTTATTTGTTCATTAATTTTCCTGATAAATGGATGGCCAATTCTTACTTTACCCTTAGTTGCATGCACGCTTTAGGTATAGGAGCCTTGGTTTCTTATTGGAATATTTATAGGAAAAATATTATCTCTTATTTTTCGAAATTTGGATGGGTCATTGGTAGTGTATTTGTGTATTTTTCTATTCACTATTTAAGCTTTTTAAAAGATATAACATGGCTACACGCCATTCTTGATGATATACTTTTTGCTTTAATGTCTGCATTTATTATAAATTATGCGTCACAAAATAAATTTACAGGTATATTTAAATATATTCTCGAAAATAAGTTTGTAGTTTATTCCGGTAAGATTTCTTATGGCTTATACATATTTCATTTATTTGTGCCTAATTTCTTTTGGGGTTATTTATCAGGCAAAATAGGAATAGACATTACAAGTAAATATACAGCAGTTATTGTGTTTTACTTTATAACCTTTGCCATGGCACATCTATCGTGGAAATTCATGGAAAATCCAATAAACAATTTAAAGAATCGCTTCCCGTATTTAAAAACGAAAAAATGATAAAGAAATAAACTTAGTTTATTTAGCGAGCGTTAATTTACTCCGATAACACATTTAAAAAATCGCAAACCGAAGTTATTATGCCAACACTACGGCTACGAAAAAAAATTTATTGAAAGTATCGTTTTAAATTTAAAATTGGTTTCTCAATTAAGTACCAAGAAATACTTGCTAATAAAACAGAAAGAATAAAAAATAAAACAAACAAATCTGCATCGCCTGTTAGTTTTGGGAAAAATCTCATTATACAGCTATAGTATATATCCGGCACAAAAGCGTGGTATAAATACAAGCCATAACTTATTCTACCTAAGTATAAAACAGTTTTATTTTCAAGAAAGGATTTGAAATTTCCACCAAACCCATTATTAGCTGCTATTGAAATAACAAAAAAGAAAACAACTGCAGTTGCAAAATTTAAAAGTAATGTGTGTAATTCTTGATTGAGAAATCCAGGACTTACAAATAACAATACATATATAACTATACTAATTAATAGATAAAGTTTATAAAGTGTGGATTTAAATGGTTGTATTCTTGTCTTTTGCAAATAAGCAATTAAAGCCCCTAAGCCCAAGGCATCAAAACAGGAAAAGGTAGCTCCGTTAACCCCCATCCAATAAGATGTGAAATATAAAAAATAAATTTTGCTGGTTAAACTCAACAAAACAGCAAAAATGCTAAGCCCTAAAATCCACCTTTTAGGTGTCATAAAAATTAAAAAAGGCCAAATTAAATAAAATTGCTCTTCTACTGCCAACGACCACAAGTGTGTTCTGTTTCCAATATAAACACCCTTAAAAACCATAAACCAATTAATAGAATAGGTTATTAAGTATCCTAAATATTCTTTGATTCCAGAGTAAGAAAATATGCAAAGTAAAATAATAACAAGATAATAAATTGGGAAAATTCGAAGTGTTCTTTTTACATAAAAGTTTTTTATTTCATGTAAAAAAGACGTTTTATTTTCAGCAATCTCATCTTTTTTCTTTAATAGAATATATGTTATCAAGAAACCACTAATTACAAAAAACAAATTAACGCCAGTACCGAAAGGAATGTTTTTAAAAATAAAACTATTTGAAAAATCCTGAACAACCCAATGATGAATCATTACACCAAAAACGGCAATAAATCGCAAGCCATCTATCTGCGGCAGAAATTCAATAGTTTTTTTTTCTGACACTAACTTTTATTCTTTAAAATCCCAAGTCTCTAAAAACTTGGTAGTATAGTTTCCTTGTTTAAAATCTTCATTTTGCATTAATTTTAAATGGAATGGAATAGTTGTTTTTACCCCTTCTATAACATACTCGCTTAACGCACGATACATTTTTGCAATAGCCTCTTCACGTGTTTGTGCAACTGTAATTAGTTTACCAACCATGCTATCATAATTTGGCGGTATAGTGTACCCACTATACACGTGGCTATCTACACGTACTCCATGACCACCAGGCGTGTGTAACGTAGTAATTTTACCTGGAGATGGCGCAAAGTTTTTAAATGGATCTTCGGCATTAATACGGCACTCAATAGCATGTAATTGCGGATAATAATTTTTACCGGAAATAGGAACTCCGGCAGCAACTAATATTTGTTCACGTATTAAATCATAATCAATAACTTCTTCAGTAATTGGATGCTCAACTTGTATACGCGTGTTCATTTCCATAAAATAGAAATTACGATGCTTATCAACTAAAAATTCAATTGTACCTACACCTTCATACCCTATAGATAAAGCAGCTTTAACAGCAGCATCTCCCATAGCATCACGCAACTCAGGCGTCATAAATGGTGAAGGTGTTTCTTCTACTAATTTTTGATGGCGACGTTGTACCGAACAATCACGCTCACTTAAATGACAAGCTTTTCCATACTGATCTCCCACAATTTGAATTTCAATGTGGCGAGGTTCTTCAATATATTTTTCCATATACATAGCACCATTACCAAAAGCTGCAGTAGCCTCATGTGTAGCACTATCCCAAGCTGCTTGAAAATCTTCTTCTTTCCAAATAATGCGCATGCCTTTACCACCACCACCTGCAGTAGCCTTTATGATGACAGGATACTTAATGTCTTTGGCGAGTATTATTCCTTGTTCAACACTATCTAATAATCCTTCTGAACCAGGCACGCAAGGCACGCCACTTTTTATCATGGTTGCTTTTGCGTTACTTTTATCGCCCATAGCGTTAATCATTTCGGGCGAAGCACCAATAAATTTTATTTTATTCTGACGGCATATTTCAGAAAACTTAGCGTTCTCTGATAAAAAACCGTAGCCCGGATGTATAGCATCGGCATTTGTAATTTCGGCAGCAGCAATAATGCTTGCCATGTTTAAGTAACTTTCTTTACTCGGTGGTGGGCCAATACATACAGCCTCATCGGCAAATTTAACATGTAATGAATCTTTATCGGCGGTAGAATAAACGGCAACCGTTTTTATACCCATTTCTTTGCAAGTACGTAAAACACGCAATGCAATTTCTCCGCGATTGGCAATTAATATTTTTTTAAACATCTATTTTTTAATTTGATGATTTGAAAATTAGTTGATTTAAAAACTTACTTATTTGAAAATTTTGCATTTTCAGATTATCAAATAAGTAAATAACAAATTAATTAAGCTGTTGGATCTATCAAGAAAAGTGGTTGATCGTATTCTACCGGGGTAGCATCGTTTACCAACACTTTTACAATTTTACCTTTTATATCGCTTTCAATTTCGTTAAACAGTTTCATGGCTTCAATAATGCAAACCACTTTGCCCGCACCAACCTCATCGCCTACGTTAACAAACAAAGGTTTATCAGGACCAGCAGAACGATAGAATGTACCAATCATTGGTGATTTAATGGTTACATATTTACTATCATCGTTACCTGCGGCTGGTGTAGCTGCAACAGGAGCTTTAGCCTCGGCAGCAGGCTGTTGTGGAGCTTGCTGAAATGCCTGCTGTTGCGGAGCTTGTTGCATATATTGTTGCGGAGCTGCTTGTTGATACACAACTTGAGCTTCATTTTTTTTACCGGCCGGGGTTTTTATTACAATTTTAACCTCTTTGGTTTCAAGCTCTACTTCGCTTACACCCGACTTAGCTACAAACTTTATTAAATCTTGGATTTCGGTTAGTTTCATGATTATTTGTTTTACTTGTTAGTTGATGTACTTATTTGTTGTGTTGTGTTTTCTATTTTTTACTTCTAAATTAATATGCCCATTTTAACCAGATAGCCCCCCATGTAAATCCTCCGCCAAAAGCAGAAAGAATAAGGCTATCTCCTTTTTTAAATTTTTTCTCGTAATCCCATAATAGAAGCGGAACAGTGCCAGCAGTTGTATTACCATAGCGTTCTATGTTCATAAGCACTTTGTCAGCACCAAGTCCCATACGCTCAGCAGTAGCTTCAATTATGCGTTTATTTGCCTGATGCGAAACCAAGTAACTGATGTTTTCTGACTTTAAATTGTTGCGCCGCATAATTTCTACTGATACTTCAGCCATATTGTAAACAGCATGTTTAAAAACAGGTTGCCCTTCTTGATAAACAAAGTGTAATTTTTTATCTACCGTTTCGTGCGATGCAGGCATTAATGACCCACCCGCTTTCATATGTAAATGTTGTCTGCCGGCACCATTGGTTTTTAAAATAAAATCTTGGATGCCATTATCGTCAGTGGCCGGTTCTAATAAAACGGTACCTGCCCCATCTCCAAAAATTACGCAAGTAGAGCGGTCTTCATAATCTAAAATGGAACTCATTTTATCAGCACCTACAATAACTACTTTTTTATATGTACCGTTTTGTATAAACTGTGCACCTGTAACTAAGCTGTATATAAAGCCACTACAAGCAGCTGAAATATCATAACTCCAAGCTTCGGTAGCACCTATTTTATCGCATATAATATTGGCTGTTGCCGGAAAAACCATATCGGGTGTAACCGTAGCACAAATAAGTAAATCAATTTCTTTGGGCGATATCCCTCTTTTTCTACACAACTCTAATACGGCTGCACTTGCCATATCTGATGTGGCCTTACCCGGTTCTTTTAAAATGCGACGCTCTTTAATGCCAGTACGACTGATAATCCACTCATCCGTAGTATCAACCATTTTTTCCAATTCTTGGTTGCTTAAAATATAATCGGGTACGTAGCCTGCAACAGCAGTTATGGCGGCTCTTATCATAATTAGTTAAATGCTTCTTTTATTTTATCAGGTAGATTAGCTTCTGAAATTTCTTTAGCTAATAATAAACTGTTTTTTATTGCAAGTGGAGATGATATACCATGGCAAATAATTACGGTTGAGTTAATGCCAAGTATAGGCGTACCACCATATATTTCGTAATTAAATCTATCGAAAAATTCATCCGATTTATTTTTACGTTTAAGCATCCCATAAAAAGATTCGCAAGCTTTTAAAACAATATTGCCGGTAAACCCTTCGCAAACAACAACATCTGCTTTTTCATTAAATAAATCGCGTCCTTCAACATTACCCACAAAATTAAAGTCTTTGCTTTCTTTCATTAAGTTATAAGCTGCTTGAGATACCAAATTACCCTTTTCGGCCTCTTCGCCTATATTTAAAAGGGCAACTCGCGGTTTGTTTATTTTATAAACATGCTCAGCAAATAAAGAGCCCAAAATACCAAATTGATATAATACATCAGGCTTACAATCGGCATTTGTACCTACATCAAGCATAAAACCAAGTGAGCCATTAAGTTTTGGTAGAATGGTGCCAATACTTGGGCGAATAATGCCCGGCACCACTTTTACTGAGAACATAGCACCCACCATCATAGCACCTGTGTTACCGGCACTTATAAAACCTTGTATGGCATTTTCTTTAAGATACTTAAATCCTAAGGCTATAGTTGAGTTTGGTTTTTGACTTAAAGCTTTAGTAGGATGTTCGCCCATTTGAATAACATCAGTAGTATGAACGTATTCGAAAATATTGGGGTCTGCTCCTTTTTCGGTAAAGTATTTTTTGGCAATATTGCTATCGCCAAAAAGCACTATTTTTATATGAGGTGGTAATTCTTTTGAGGCTAAAACAGCTGCTTCAAGCTCGTTATTTGGGGCAAAGTCGCCTCCCATTATATCTAATCCTATCTTCACTTTTAATGCTAAATAAAAATTTTAATCGGCGGCTAAGGAACTAATTTTTTCATAAAAAACCTACCAAAAAATATTAAGTTTTTAACATGAAATTGAGTGTTTTTTGTTAAAAAAAACGATTTTAAAGCAAAAAAACAGACTTTTGGTCTGTTTTTATTGATTTTTAGTTTTTTCTATTTTACGGTTTTTTCCATTACCACTTTACCTTTATAGTAAAGTTTGCCTTCGTGCCAATGTGCACGGTGCCATAAATGGGCTTCACCAGTTGTTTGGTCAACGCCAAGCGTTGGGGCAGCACCTTTATAAGTAGATCTGCGGCTACGTGTGCGGGCTTTCGAGTGGCGTCGTTTAGGATTTGGCATGACTTATTGTTTTTTAGTTATTATTAAAGTTTATGTTTTTTAGTTTATCCCAAGTAGTGTTTTCGGGCTTCTGCTCGGGTTCATCTACTGAAATGTCGTTTAATTTATTTAATGTTTCAAAATCGCATTTAAAGTTTTTATCTTCTTCGCAAGGCACTAAACGTGCGGGCAATGCAAGAGTTATAAACTCAAAAAGCGGCGACGATATATCCAATTCGTTTTCGCCGTGAGGCAAAACAAAAACATCTTCGGCGTGTGGTTCATCCGGGTCTCCAAAACGCAGATGCATTTTTTCAACCGAATCAATCTCCACATCATAAGGTTTTACGCATCTGTCGCATAAAACATGTAATGTTCCACTAATAGTAAAAGTTAAGTTTATAACTGAATTTTGCTTTAGCAATTCAACCGAAACTTTTACGTTAGCACCTTGTATGTCTGAATAATCGCGTGTCTCAAAGAACGAATCCGTTACCTTAAATTCATAAAGATGATTTCCAACTTCTAATCCGTTTAAGCGGATAATAAACTGCTTATCTGCCATCTTTAATCCCAAAAAGGGAGGGCAAAGATACCATTTTAATTAAAAATGCCAAATTTTTTATGCTTTTATATAAGAGATTATAGCCTAAACAAAAAAGCCTGCTAATTAATCTTAGCAGGCTTTTACAAGATTTTCATCTTACTTAAAAATCAAATTTTGCTTTGTGGTCTTCAATGCCAGCAAGTGTTTTTTGAGCTTCGTAAGCCTCATAATCTACACGTGATGAAAGAGATTGGTTTATGCCCGACTGTACCGCTTTTGAATAAGCAGCAGTAGTTGGTTTTTTTTCTGCCACGTAAACTACGTAAACCGCGTTTTGACCTTTTAATGCTTTAGATAAAGTAGCAGGTTTCAAAGCATTTACAGCGCCACACATAACATCTTCTTTACCAAGTCCGGTTACGCTATAGCTGCTAAACACAAGCCCATCCATTTTCTCTACTGCTAGTTTCATTTTAGAAGCTAAGTCATCAGGTGTTTTAGCTCCAGAAAGATTCGCATCAAATTCTTTCATAAAGGTTTCAGCTTTTTTATCTTGCTTAACTTTTAAGATTACTTCATCTTTCACCTGCTCAAGTGGTGCAGTGCCTTTGTCTTTGGTATCACTTAATTTTGCCACAATAAAACGGTTACCGAATTGGTAAGCCTGAGAGATATCTCCTTTTTTAGCCTGATACATCCAACGAATTAGTTCTTTAGGATTTTCTAAGCCCGGTACTTGTTTGTCGCCTTCTTTAATATTATCAGCTAAGCGTTTATTTAATTTTTGTTCTTCTATGCCTTTATCAAAAAGTTCGCCTGTATTATATTTACCTGCAAACTCGCTGGCTTTAAGGTTTATATTGTTAAGCGTTTTTTCGCTTGGTTGAATTTTACGTTGAATGGTTGCCAATTTGTATTTTGTCATGGTGCCTTTACTTACATCCATAACTTCCATAATATGATAACCAAATTGAGACTCAACTACTCCAAGCTGTCCTTTTTTACCCTCTAAACCAAAGTTTTTGAAAGATTCAACAAAACCACTTTTTTCGTTTAACCATCCATAATCACCATCTTTACCCATATAGGTCTCTCCTTCTTTTTTTGTAGGAGGCATTTTTTTGCCACCATCATCAGAGAAGTTTTTTACATACTCAGGGAATTTTTTAACGTCTTTTTTAAGTAAAGCTAATAAGCTATCTGCCATTTTTTTAGCTTGCTCTTTAGTACGTTTAACTTCTGGTGCTGCACCAGAACCTGCATAAGAAATTAGAATATGGCGAACTTTAGCAGAATCAAGCATGTTAACTTTATCTTCTAATTTAATAACCTTGATAAGATTGTTTTCTTGAAAAGGACCATAAACAGTACCCTTTTCGGCAGTAAAAATAGTAGAGTCTACTTCAGGACTAATCATGTTCTTTTTGAATAAACCGATATCAACTGTATTGTTTTCGTTTTCTGCCTGCATTAAAGCAGAATCTTCAGCCATTGTTTTTTTGTTTTTAAAATCCTTAGCAATATCTGCTAATTGAGTTTTAATATCAGCTATATCTTCAGGTGTTGCATAAGCATCAAAAGCTACATAATCAATTTTACGGGTAGTTTCAGGATTTTGAAAGAAGTAGGTGTGATTGCTATAATAATTTTGGATATCATCATCGCTTACTTTTACAGATGAATCTGATACGGTACTGTAACGTTTAGCTACATAAGTTACATTGTATGAAGTACTTTGTTTTTCATATTCTGCTTTACCTTCAGCCTCAGTAATATATAATCCTTTTTTTAGCAAGTTGTTATATTTTTCGGCCATACGTGTATCGTGTACATAATCTTCTACTTTTTTCCAATATGCTTCTTGCTCAGGAGTCATTTGCTGTGCAAACCCTGCTAATTTAGCCGGGTCAAGCGTTCCATCAGGTTTTGCAAAGTTAGGATAAGCCTTACCCGTTTGTTTATCAGTAAGCTGACTGACTACAATTTGATGTGGATGTGTAATCATTAAATCATATAACTCATCTTCACTAATGTTTACACCAGCCTTAGCGTAGTTTACTTTTAACACGTTATTAGCTAAAAACTCGCCCCATACTTGGTCAACAAGGCCTTGTTTGGTTTGCTCGTCAACCTTTTGTCCGTTTTGCTCGTAGGCTTGTATAGCAGCACTTAATTTCGCCTGAAACTCATTATAATCAATGTTTTTACCCGCAATTGTACCCACTGTACGCTCGTTAGTTCCAAATAAAGATCTGCCTGAATTAAGGGCTCCTTCTAACACAAAAATAATAAGGGCAACGGCAATGATACCAACTAATAGGCCCGTTTTGTTACGAATTCTTTCTAATACGCTCATAGCTTATATAAAATTAAAGTGTGCAAAGATAAAAAACCGCTTGAAATGTGAAAATTTAATTAAAAGCGGCTTTTTTATTAAAAATGGATGTTAAATGTAGTTCCTTTTTGAGTTTCGGTTTTTAAAGTGCCTCCTAATTGCCCTATTAAAGAGTGAACCAGTTGCAAACCTAGTGTATCAATTTGTTTTATATTATCTGCATTGGCAAAACCTACTCCATTATCTGAAACAATAAGGTTATACTGTTTTTCTACTTCCTTAAAGGAAATGTTTATGGTGCCTTTTTTCTTGTTTTTAAAAGCATATTTAAATGCATTAGATAATAATTCGTTAATTATAATTCCGCAAGGAATAGCTTTATCAAGTTCAATAAATTTTTGTTGAACCTTAACCTTTAAATTAACGGTAATGTTTTTATCTACACTGTATGTGCTGGTAATGTATGACACCAACTCATCTAGATAGTCTTTAATTTCAATAGTAGATAAGTTTTTTGAACGATATAATAACTCGTGTATGATTGCCATTGATTTAATACGGCCAATGCTTTCGGTATATTTTTCTTTAGTAACGGGGTCGTTAATGCTTTGGGCTTGGAGGTTAAGCAGACTACTAATTATTTGTAGATTATTTTTTACTCGGTGATGGATTTCTTTCAATAAAAACTCCTTTTCAGCAAGTGATGAATTTAATTTTTCCTCTACCTTTTTCCGTTCAAGAAAAGATGGGATTTCGATAGCATGTTTGCTTTTTTTATTATTACTTTTAGGAAGATAACTATCTATTTTATGCGGAGGGGCCATAATAAAAGTACAGTGTTTATCGCCTTTTGCGCGACAGGAAATTTCGACAGCTGTTAAAGGCATATTAAAACTAGCCTCCGTCCAACCACTTGAATAACCTGCATTCATAATACAAACAGCGGTTTCAGACTTTTTACCTGATTTTATCCATGAATCAGCCTCAAAAGAATAAGGGTGGTGGTATTTAATAAAAAAGTTTTCGTCTGGAGTTGGACTACTTTCAGGTAAAATATCTACAAAAGCCCAACCGGTATAAGCAAAATGCACAGGACCCGCAGATAGTTTACTAATAGGATCTTTTAACTTCATTTTTTTATGAAAACTGCGGGCATCTTCTAAACCTAAAACGTGCGATAAATCGAATAAAAGGTTTTTGCCAATACTAAGTGCTTCTTCCTCTCCACGGTCTTTATATAAATGCTTAATGCTATTTAAAAACTCATGCGATAAAGCTGAAGCACGCACCAAAATATAACGCTCTTTATTAATTTCGATACACCCTTTGGACGGATTGAATTTTAATGAACTAAAATAATCGCCTACTAATTTCTCGGCTTTACTAAAAACAGGTTGTACTGGTTTTGGAACTTTTACTGTTGGCTGATTGGTAGTGTGTTTTAAAATTTTTAGCTTTTGATTTTCTTGCTTAAGAAAAGCTATCTCCTCTTTAAGTTCTTTAATTTTATGTTGGTATGATAAATCCATTTTTTTCGGTAAAACCCAAATATAAGGGCACGAAATTAGTGCTTTTTTAGATTAAAACTGAAAAAGATAAATGAGTTTTAGGTTTATTCTTCAAATAGAATAACTATTTTTCTATTTAATCGGGTTAAATAATTTTGGTACTGCCAATCGGTATAGTTTTGTGTAGCATTAATGCATTTTGCAAATTGCTTAACACGGTACTTTATTTCTTCTTGCAACAAATGTACAAGCTCAGTGCCCTCTTCAAAACAAGAGGCGTTATCTTTTATTTTCCCGTAATGCTCTTCTAAGGATTGATCTAAAACAACCTGAGGTTTTAAACCTTTCTTTAAACAATGCATGTACTTATCGCGCACAATAAATTCTTCGTCGTGCGAGTTGATAAAGCGCTGTTTAATTTCTTCAGGCATATCATAATCACGCTCGGTTTCATAATCCCACTCGTCTTTATAACGTTGCTCTAAGTACATATGCGGCGCTATAAATACATGGTTCCAATCAATTGGCATTTGCCACAAACCAAAACGACGCGAATTATTTCCTAAATCAATAATTTTAAATTGTTTTTTACCTGGTGTAATTCGACTACCACGCCCAATCATTTGATGATACAGGGTAAGCGATTTTGTAGCCCTATTAAGCATTATAGTTTCTACCTCAGGCTCATCAAAACCATGCGTAAGTATACTAACCGAAGTAAGTATAGCATCTTTGGTATTATGAAACCAGTCTAAAATTTCGTAACGCTCTTTATCGCTATATGTACTATCTAAATGTTTTACGGGATAATTTTTCTTTTTAAAGGCTTCGTAAACCAAACGACTTGAAATAATTCCGCTATTAAAAATAAGTGTCTTTTTACCAAGAGAAACTTCTTCGTAAGCTGATACTAATTTGCTTTGCATCATGGCATTACTATATAACATCTCTAACGAAGCTGTTGTAAACTCACCTGTGTAACCAACCTTAAGCGATGATAAATTTACATCGTACGAATAAGTAACCCCCTCACACAAATAACCGCTTTCAATTAACGTAGGAATAGTTTCTCCAATAATTAGTGCATCATAAGTATCCATTAACGGAAGCTTTTTGTTGCTGCTAAGCGGAGTTGCCGTTACACCTAAAATGTTGACTTCTTTAAAATGCTTAAATACTTTTCTGAATGAATTGTTGTGCGCTTCATCAACAATAACCAAGCCAATGTCCTGTAAAAATTCCAAATTATCTTCATCGTGCAAACGGTTACTTAGGGTTTCTATAAGAGCCGTATATACAAGATAAGGTTCGTTTTTATCTAAAATTTTTACGCTGCTGTTAATGGTTTTGTTAGGGATGTTTACTGAACTTAAAACAGCCGATGTTTGTTGAGAAAGCTCAACACGATGCGTTAGTATAAGAACTTTTTTATTGAATTGTTGAATGTACTTTTTAGCAATCTCAGAAAAGATGATGGTTTTTCCACCACCTGTTGGTAACTGAAAAAGCAAGTTGGAATGTGGCGGAAGCTCAGCTAATTTTTTATAAATGTTATCTACAGCTAATTGCTGATACGGATATAATTTCCGTTCGGTGGTTTGCTCCGTAATTTCTTCGCTCATAAAAAAAAAGTAACCTGCAAATATAGGGCTAATTTTTTATTGAAAAAATCATTTACAGATATATTTCGGCAATGGCTATATCGCTTGTTTTTTGAGCAAGCAATACAAAGTTTTCGCTTACTTTTTCTTTACTTATAAGTACTACATCACCTTGACTCGCATTTATTTTTTGAGTTGATGATTGCTCTATTACAATCTCCCCTGCTGAAACATAAATAGCCATAACGTCGCTATTCAAAATGAGTTCTTTTTTAGATTTCTCGGCTAAAGTAAATCCCGATGCGGTTGCTTTTGCCGAACCCCTTGTCATTATATTAAAATCAGTTGCTTTGCCGATAGAGGTCGTTTTCCAATTCCCCGAAAAAATATCGGTATCAAATTTTTTAAGTTGTTTTGTGTATTGGTTTTTATGTTGAATTGTTAGCTCTCCATCTAACACCATAATAACACGAGAAACATTGGGTAGACTAGTAAACGTAGATTCTTCTACTTCAATAGTTGCGGTACTAATTCTAAAATTAAAATCCAGGTTTTTATAAATGGCCTCTTTAGGATAGATGACTAATTGCGTAGTTGTGCCGCCTGACCAAACACTTCTGTTTAGCTGCTCTTTTTTAGTGTGGTTTATTTGCATCCGATAATTTCATTTTCTCGTCTTTCCACTTAAATGTTTTAATCATTTGCATAATATCAACTCGTAAATAATCGATTACAATTTTTAGAGAATCGATATTAGGTGGGCAATTAAAATATAAAGAACCTCGTAAAAAATGTTTGGTGCTGTCGGTTATATAAAATTGTATAGCTGATGCACTATTGCCCGAAATATCATACAGCAAGCCATATACATGTGCCGAATCGTTTATTAAAACCTGTTCGTCTAACCCACTTGCCTTTACTTGATGGCGTATAGCTAGCTCACGCGAATCGTTTAAATGTTTTGGCAAATCGTTTTTAAGTTCATTATAGCTAATATACAATTGTGCCCTATATAGCGGATACATAATATTTAGCCAGCACGGTTGAGCGTTTTTACTTTTATCGTTTTCTACAAAAGAGTAAACAGGGGTTTGAAATGTAAAGGGACAAATGCTATCGTAGGTTTTGTATTTTTTCTCAGGGAAGTTTAATTTATAATATGCTGTTGGTTTAGGTGCTGATGTATTTTCATCATCATTGCCAATACAGGATGTCAAACAAAAAGTAGCTGTTAACAGACAATAGAAAATTAGTTTTTTCATCTTTCAAAAATAAAAAACCCCAACAGATAAAACCGGAGCTTTTAAATTTATTATCAACAGCTTATTTAAAAGGGTAAATCGTCGACAGGAATTGGCTGATTTCCTCCACTTGAAGGCTGGTTAGGTGCTCCATCACTCTTTCTGATTAACTGAAAAGTCTCAGCAACTATATCGGTTGTGGTTCTTTGTTGCCCCTCTTTATCCTGCCATTTGCGGGTTTGTATTTTACCTTCTAAATAAATAGTGTAACCTTTTTTAAGAATGCGTTCGGCACTTTCAGCAATGGTTCTCCACATAACTATGTTGTGCCACTCGGTTTGTTCAATGCGGTTGCCATCTTTGTCTTTATAATATTCAGTAGTGGCTAAACTAAAACTTACCCGGGCCACTCCCCCATCTAAACGGCGCATTTCAGGGTCTTTACCCAAATTACCTACCAAAATAACTTTATTTACACCTGCCATATCTCAAAAAATAATTGCCAAACAAATGTAAAGATTTAATCAGCTTAATTGTTTTTACAAATGCTTATTTTTGTTTGATTGTGAAAACAAAACCAAATATCCGATACGCAAATTTTAAACAAGCAAAAATTGCTTATACCGTTAGCGGAAAAGGAAGGGCCGTTGTTTTGTTGCATGGCTTTTTGGGCTCGACAGATGTTTGGGAATCGATAAAAACCTCGTTAGCAAAGCAGTTTAAAATAATTTGCATTGATTTACCTGGGCATGGACAAAGCGATAGTTTTGGTTATGTGCACAGTATGGAAGTAATGGCACAGGCTATTAAAGCCGTTATGGATAATTTACATTTGAAAAAATATGTGCTGATTGGGCATAGCATGGGTGGATATGCGAGTTTGGCTTTTGCCGAATTGTTTCCTGATTTTGTGAGGGGTTTGTGTTTATTTCATTCTACTTCATACGCAGATAACGAGCAAAAAAAACGTGACCGAGATAAAGCTATTAGGGTTGTGAAAAATAATACAGATATATATGTTAGAGCAACCATTAATAATCTGTTTGCCACAAAAAATTTAAAGCATTTAAAAAAAGAAATTTTATTTACTCAAAAAATTGCGCGTAAAACGACTAAACGAGGCATTATAGCCGCGCTTGAAGGAATGAAAACCAGACCAAGCAGAGATGTGGTGTTACACTTTGCCAATTACCCTATTTTATTTATTGTAGGTAAATATGATAATTTATTGCCTATGCAATCGCTATTAGACCAAGCCGAAATAGCAAAATATAAAGATGTTTTATTGCTTGAAAAAGCAGGTCACATGGGCTTTTTAGAAGAACCTGAGGTTTGTGTAAAGCATTTGAAACGTTTTATTAGAAACTCTTTTTCGCCTTATAAACTAAGAGGGTAATCTCTGTTGCTCAATTATTTGAGTCAACTCAATAAACTGGGCTACACTTAATTGTTCGGGGCGTTTATCAAACAATTTACTGGTAGTATCAAATCCATCATGCAACAAAGGCTTTACAGAATTTCGTATGGTTTTACGGCGCTGATTAAAACTTGTTTTTACTACAATAAAAAACAATTTTTCATCGCAGTTTAGTTTTTGTGTGGCGTTTCTTCTAAACCTTATAACAGCAGATTTTACTTTTGGTGGCGGAGTAAAAGCACCGGGCTCTACAGTAAATAAATATTCAATGTCGTAATAGGCTTGTAGCAACACACTTAAAATACCATACACTTTTGAGCCCGGTCCTTCTGCCATACGCTCGGCTACTTCTTTTTGAAACATGCCAACTACTACATCAACCCTATCGCGCAAATCAAGTACTTTAAACATTATTTGCGAAGAGATATTGTAAGGGAAGTTACCAATGATGGCAAATTTTTCAGGAAACAAATTATCCATGCTCATCTTCAAAAAATCGCCGTACAAAATTTTATCGGGATGTTTTGGATAAACTTTCTTTAAAAACTCAATAGATTCTGTATCGATATCTACTGCAAAGAATTTTTCTTTCTCAATAAGATATTTGGTTAAAACGCCTGTACCTGGTCCAATTTCAATTAAAGGCAAATCGGTTGATTGCAACAAAGCATCTACAATGTTTTTGGCTATTTGTTCATCTTTTAAAAAATGCTGCCCTAAATGTTTTTTTGCTCTAACCGGTTGCAATAGTATTAGGTTTAAATAATTTGTAATAAAGTACGGAAAGCTACAAACTTATCTTTAAACTTATCTATAGTTTGTTTTTGCAGTGCCGAAGCGTATTTTTGTTTATATTCTTCCATATCGCTCATGTTTAAAAAAGTGTATTGCACCGAGTATGTGGTACCTTCATCGTCTACATTCAGCACTTTAAGTATACGATGATCAATAAAACAACCTGTTTTCATTACTTCAGGAATATGAAATTCTTGCATCCACTTCAGCCATTCATCGTGCGAGGCATTATCAACATTTATGGTTACGTTATATATATACATGGGGGATTAATTTGTGTTTCTTACTACTAATTGCACAGTATATCTGCTTTTTTGTTCTAACAACACTTCTTTGTCTACACAAACACGCTCGATGGTAGATTGGTCGTAATAACGTATAGTAACCAATTCCAACTCATCATTATACAACACTTTATAATCATTCTGTAAGGTTTGGATTAAAGGTTGTATTTTTTTATTATCCATATCAACACAAACCGAAAAACTAATAGCTGATAACTGCATTACATTTATTTTTACCTGATGTTGGTGAAACAGGGCAAAAATTTTACTTAAATTCTCTTCGGCAATAAAAGAAAAATCGCGCGGAGAAATGGTGATAAGCATTTGATGTACCTTAAAAATAAAGGATGGTATAGGTAAATGCTTGTTACTGTCTTTTATAACAGTTCCTTCTGCAACAGACTCTATGAAAGATTTTACATAAAGTGGGATATTTTTATTTTGTAAAGGTTTAATTGTTTTTGGATGGATTACCGTTGCCCCGTAATAAGCCAACTCAATAGCATCCTGATATGTAAGCTCATCTATTTTTTGTGTGTTACTAAACCATTTCGGATCAGCATTTAGCACACCCGGCACATCTTTCCAAATGGTAACGCTTTCGGCATTGGTGCTGTATGCAAGTATAGCGGCCGTGTAATCAGATCCCTCTCTGCCCAATGTAGTAGTAAAGTTTTCGCTTGTGCCACCAATAAAGCCCTGAGTTAAAATAACTTTATGTTGTTTAAGTAAAGGCAGCAAATCTTTTTCGGCTAACTGTTGGGTTAATTCAAAATCAACGTTTCCTTCTCGGTAGGTGTTGTCTGTTTGTATAATGCCTCTGGCATCAAGCCATAAGCAATCACTTCCATCTTCATTAAAATAAGCCGAAACAATTCTGCTTGAAAAAATTTCGCCCATACCAACTATTTGATCGTAATGATGATTATAGGTTGAACTAGGTTCATCCTCTATAGCCCATAACAACTCTACAAAATCATTTTCTAATTGCGCATAAATAGCACTTGATTTATCTTTAAAAAGGGCTGATACAATATCGAAATGAAATGTTTTTAATTCATCAAAAATTTCCTGCATAGTTCCTTTATCAAAGAAATAGGCATTTACCAATCGCTCTAAATTATTAGTGGTTTTACCCATAGCCGATACCACAATAAGCAAATTATCTTTTGTGAACTGCTTTATTATTGATGCCGCATTTTTAACAGCAGCAGCATCTTTAACTGATGCGCCACCAAACTTAAATACTTTTAACATGGCTGTAAATATACGGTACTTTAGAAACTAAGTGGGGTGTAGCCAAAAAAATTACTTACGCGTTGAATTAAATTTTTGCACACAAATTAGTTGGTCGTAATAAGTGCCTTGTTGCTTGTGATAAACATAAATAGTATAATCGTTTTCCGTTTCCCAATGGTCGCCTTCTATTTGATTAGTCTCGGCAGCTTGTTTTCCATCGGGTAAAAAAACATACATATAATCGTAATAACCTTGTTTTAGGTACAACTCACATTCATACGTTTTCTTAAAATAGTTAAAAGTCATTTTATTTACCGCAGTAAAATGGTTGTCAACCATATTTCCTATCACATAAAAATCACCATCAACCTGCGGAAACTCAAAAGGAAAATTAAATTTCACATAAGCATATTCTGCCGATATATCAATTAGGGAGCTATCTCGCTCTTCAACCGTAATTAAAAACCGCCCATTAATGTCTTGCGTTTGATAGTACCGTTTAAATGTTTTCACCTCGTCGGGCAACAAGGTTACGTGCCAGCTGTGCAAAGAATCGCGATACATTCTATCTGTATTTGCAGTAACAAATTTAAAATTTTTAAAAACTGCGGGCCTGTACTCATTACCCCCATTAAAGGTGTTACTGCCATCATCATAATCATAACTCAATTCACTGGGTTTAAGGTATAATGGTTGAAGATTATAAATGGCATTATCCCAACGGTTATTTTGTTGTATGATAACTTTTAAATCGGCAAATTGAGGGATGTTATATCCGGGGTTAAAAATACTAAAGTCAACTTCTTGTTTGTTCATATAATCATCTGAACCGGCAGCCTGATGAATGTTTGCTTTGATGGCAACTTTACTCGAATAAACCATTAATCTACGTGTAAGTACAGGTTTATCTTTTGCGCCACTTACATACACTTTTAAAAGATAGTTACCCGTTTTACTAATACGCATATTATTATTAGGAAATGCCCACGTATAATGTGTATATTTTTGTGTAGTTCCACCCGAAAAAGTATAGGTAAGAATTTGTTCCTCAAAATAATTGCTAAGATACTCTTGCTGCATTAAATCAGACGGCTTCCATGCCGCATCGCAATGTACCAATGTATAATAATATGTTTTGCTATCTGCATCTAAATCATCGAAACTAAGCGAGAGTTGTTGCCCACCATCAAAATCAATAACAGGAGATGATAATATAAAAGAACTCTCGTAAAGTAAAACACTTTTAATGTTAGGCGCATAAATCCAGTCTTCGTATCGCAATTGGTTTGTGTTTACATATTCTTCTGTAGAATCTGATTTCGGGTTTTTCGTGCCGTTTTGCGAAAAAGTCAAAAAACCAGCTAATAAAAAAAAAGAAAGGGAAAAGTATCTTATTAAATATTTCATTAATTTTTAATTAATTTGCCACTACCCTTACCTGTTTTATTTATTATAGTAGCACTGCCGCTATAATAAAGATTACCTGTATAATCAATTTCAGTATCTAGTTGATCTGATACATTTACGTGAGCCTCACCGGTAGAATTATAAACCACAAACGAATAAAAAGTTTGTAAATTTTGTGCATTAATAAAACATTCTCCGGCTGCATTTACTAAATGATACTGACCAACACCATTAAGATAAACATCGCCTACACCATATAAACGACCATACACCCAATGCACATTTAAATTTAGATGTATATCGCCAGAATTATTGACATTGTATCTTACTGAATCTTGTGTGATGATGTTACTATATATATTGCCAACACCATCTTGAATAAAAGAAAGTACATGAGGGGCAGTAACATAAACGGTAACATCATTATTACTTCTTACAAAATTACATTTGTTCAAGTTTTTAATTTGAAGTTCCCCATTACTGACCTCGGTAGAAATATTAGATAACAAGTTTTTACCCGTTGACACCTTTACCGTACAAGTAGTCACTGTTGTATCTTGCAGATAATAAACCTCTATTTTATCAAAAGTATGAAGGGTGCTAAATGGTGTGGTTATAACACGATTTTCATTTACAGGCGCGCCGCGCGATTTAATACAATCGCAATCGTTTTGCTTTTTACAAGAAGTAAGTAAAATTAAATAAGAAAAGAATACTGTTGATATGCTAATGCAACGAAGCATTATTTTACGTCCAACAATTCTACATCAAATATTAGCCATGCGTTTGGTGGGATAACACCACTTGCACCATTAGCACCGTAACCTAATGCCGGAGGAATGATAAATTTAGTTTTACCACCTACTTTCATTAATTGCAAACCTTCTGTCCAACCCGGAATTACTCGATTTAAAGGAAATGTAGCGGGTTGGCCTCTGTCAACAGAACTATCAAACTTTTTACCATCTAACAATGTACCTGTATAATGTACCGTTACTTGGTTAGTTGCTAAAGGCGATGCCCCCGTTCCTTCTTTTTCTACAATATAACGTAAACCACTTGCCGTAGTTTTTGCGTTAGCATATTTTTCATTTAGTACTTTATCCATAGATGCTTGTTCGGCTTTAGCTTTCTCTTCAGCCTTTTTAGATACATTTCCTTTTTCAAACTCAAATACTTTAGCCGCATCAAATTCTTCCGCTTTTTTCCCTTTACGAAGAACGGTTACTGTTTTTAAAGTATCGTTTTGTTGTATAGCGTTAACTACATCTTGTCCTTTTACAACATGTCCAAATATAGTATGTTTACCATTTAACCAAGGTGTTTCAACGTGTGTAATAAAAAACTGACTACCATTTGTACCTACTCCAGCATTTGCCATAGATAATACACCCGGGCCGCTATGCTTTAAAGTTGTATCAAACTCATCCGGGAATTTATAACCTGGACCACCTTGACCTGTACCTTGAGGATCGCCACCTTGTACCATAAAATTAGGAATAACACGATGAAATTTTAATCCATCATAAAAAGGTACACCTTCGGCTTTCGCTGTGTTTTTAATTGTTCCTTCTGCCAAGCCAACAAAATTTGCAGTTGTCATAGGTATTTTTTCAAATTCCAATTGCAAATAAATATCGCCACGGTTAGTGTTCATTTTAAGAAATAAACCGTCAGCTTGTGTTTTTAAAAATTCTTGATCCATTTTAGAAAGTTTTTGTTTGGTTTTTTTTTGAGCCGATGCAATCAGCGAAGCAAATACTAATGCAAATGTTATTATTTTTTTCATCTGAGTATAACGATAAAAGTTGATTTTTATTTTTGAGCCTGAGCAGGATTTTGTTGAGGAGGGTTAATTTTTACCACTTCTATTTCAAAAACCAAAGGAGAATATGGCGGAATTGGTCCTGAACCATTAGGACCATAAGCTAAAGCAGAAGGAGAGATAATTAGTGCCTTTGTACCCACTGTCATGGTTTGTAAAGCCTCATCCCAAGCAGGAATTACTTGTTGCATGCCAACAGGAAAACTAAATGCTTTATCATGTTTTTCAGACGCATCAAATACTTGTCCGTTAGTTAACATGCCTTTGTAATTTACTTCGGCGTTATCACCTTTTTTAACTTTTTCGCCTTTGCCTTTTTGTTTTATAATTATGTATAAACCAGTTGCAGTAGGTTTTTCGGTAATTTTATTATCAGCAAGATATTTTTTCATCAAACTATCTTCAGATGTTTTTGCTTTTTCCATAAAAGCTGCTTGTGCTGCTTTTTGTTTCTTTTCAATTTCATCTACCTTTTGAGAAGAATATACGCTATCAATTCTTACGTGATAAACGATAAACCCGGTAGAATCTAAAAATTTAGGAATTGGTTGGTGATAGTATCTTTGAAACATAGAATCTATACGCAACATAAAAGATGCGCTATCGCCGGGATGCATTTTTAAAATCATCTCAAACATATCGCCTTTATATTTTGGTAAATCTAAACGCATAGCGTAAGGTTGACCCGGGCGCAACATAGTTTTATAGTTAAATAAAAGTGAATCCTTTTCGGTGGTCATTGTGTGCGACATAAAAACCACATCACCTTTGTTTAAGGTTTTGCTTTCGTCACCTTTTTTATCTACTTTAAAATATGAACCTGATATTTCTTCGTAACCAGGATGTTTGCTGCTTTTGCAAGCAACTAACGAAAACAGTGCTGCTGTTGTAATTAAAATTGTTTTTTTCATGTTTATTTTATGTCTGCTATTTCTATTTGATACACTAATGGGGTATAAGGTGGTATAGCTCCGTTGCTACTACCATCACTTCCAAAAGCGAGTTGCGAAGGTAATATAATTTTTGCTTTTTCACCTTTTTTCAGCTTATATAAGGCAAGCCGCAAACCCTCTATTAATTGCCCCTCTTGCCCGTATATAAACTCAAAAGCCCAGTTGTGCGGGGTATAATCTACCAAGGTACCATCCAAAAAATAACCTTTATAGAAAAGCTTTATTTTTTTGCCTTTTTTAACAGAATCCAAATTTGTTGGGTGCGTTATCTCTATAAAAGCATTAGTGGCAAATTCGTTTACCTGCTTGCAATTTTTTGAAACGTAATTTTGAATTTGAAGTTGCTCTTTACTTTGTTGTTTATCTGTAAATGCATGTATACTATCATTAAACGCATTGAATTGATTAGCCGTTAAAGTTTGGATTATTTTTAATGAGAATTTTACACAGGAATCTTTTTTGCAAAAAAAAGGAATCTCCGATTTAAAAAATTCACTAAAAAATTTCTCGGTAGGGAAAAGATACTGCAAACTATCGCCTACCGAAAAACCAAAGGCATTCTTTAAAAAGTAAGGGGAATTTTTAGTGACGAAAAAAGTTTGACTTCCTTTGTGTTTTGTTTCCCAAAATATAGAATCTGCTAAGTTTTTACAGGAAGCCTCAATTAAAAGGCATTGGGTTGAGTCTGTTTTTTTTGTTCCCTCACCCAGTGAAATTAATTTATAATAAAAATCTTGTTGCTTTGAGTAACCTTTATATGTTTTAGGTTTTTCTCGACATGAAAAAATTAAAATCAGGCTTGTAATAAGAACAATTTTAAACAATGTTATTCTCATACTATTGAACAGAAATAACTTCGACAGTATAAACTACGGCAGCTTTTGGCGGAACTTTATCTCTATCGCCAATTAAACCAAATGCAAGGTGGGCAGGTAAAATAAATATAGCTTTATCATGCAAATGCATAAGCTGAACTCCCTCATGTATGCCGCTTTCTACCATATCAGCACCAACAGTAAATTCTTTTGGTCCTTTTTTATCAGATGAGTAACAAAGTGTTCCATCTAATAAAGAGACCTTATAATTCACTTTTATACGGTTGCCAGCTTCTATTTTTTTTTCCTTAGTATTTTCTTTTAAAAACATATAGCGCAAACCGGTGCCGGTTATTTTCATATCATAATTATGCGCTTTTACGTAGGCATTAATTTCATCGCTCTCCATTACAACGGCGGGTTTATTAACGGCTATAATGTCTTCTTTTAGTTTAGAGTAATTTACTACAATAGGTTTCTGTTTGGGTTTATCAGTACAAGAGGTATAAAGCAGGCAATGCACTACGCATAAAAGATAGAACAGAATATTTGTGGCAGTAATTTTCACAATAATTTATTTTTTTAACTCTGTTTTATATTGGGGTAAAAGGTCGATAAATTTTTTAACCGTATCATCTAACGATAAAATGCTTTTTGCACCGGCTGCGTTTATATGTCCGCCACCATTAAAGTGTGCACGAGCAAAATTATTTACATCAAATTTTTTGCTACGGAAAGATATACGGATAGCGCCATCTTTAACAGAAAAGAAAGCTGACAAATCCATGCCACCAACCGATAAAGCATAATTTACAATGCCTTCTGTATCTCCTTTTTTAAACCCGAATTGTTTTAATTCATCTTCGCTAAGTGCTATGTATGCCGCTTTGTATTCAGGTACAAAAACAAGTTTTTCGTACAAGCAGTAACCCAGCAATTTTAAACGGTTTTCAGTATAATCGTCGTACACACTATTATAAATATCTGCGTTTTTTGCACCTGCTTCTATTAGAGCAGCCGCTACTTGAAATGTTTTTTGTGTAGTAGATGCAAAACGAAACGAGCCTGTATCAGTCATAATGCCCGTATACAAACAGTTAGCCATTTTTTTATCAATTACTTTTTTTGAATCAACGCCGCAAATAAAATCATACACCAACTCGCAGGTAGAAGATGCCTCAACATCATGAAAATAATAATCAAACACCGTATCAGGTTTTTGGTGATGGTCTATCACCATTTTCTTTGCAGCTGAATTTCGAATTAATTCTCCTAAAGCATCAATGCGCTTATAATTATTAAAATCTAAAATAAAAACAACATCGCTTTTCTCTATTTGTTTTTTTACAGCTACTTCATTGCCTTCAAAAACCATAGCTTGTTTACTGGCGGGCATCCAAGCCAAAAAATCAGGAAAAGCATTTGGCACAATAACTTTTATATTTTTGCCTTTGCTTTTTAAATAATGATATAAGCCTAAGGAAGAACCCATTGCATCTCCATCAGGGTTTACATGGGTTACAATTGAAATGGTTTTTGTTTTTGAAAGGAGTTTTTTCAAATCACTAAAAGGAGTTTTTTTCATATACGGGTAAATGCTTATTTATCTAAAATTAAAAATTCTGTTCTACGGTTTTTTGCTTTTCCTTCAACCGTACTGTTATCTGCAATTGGTTTACTTGGGCCATAACCTTTAGCCGTAATTCTGTTTGCTGTAATGCCTTTTGTTTCTAAATATTTTTTTACATTTTCGGCACGTTTTTCCGATAACAGTTTATTATCATTTTCATTACCCACATTATCTGTGTGACCCTGTATCTCAATTTTCATGGTTGGGTTAATTTTTAAGTAATCAGCAAATTCATCTAAGGTAACAAACGATTGCGGATACAAATCAGCCGCACCTGTTGCGTATAAAATATTATTAATTACGAACGATTTTCCTTTTTCAGCTACCTCAACGTTTAGTGTAGCGGGTGCTGGTGGTTTTTCAAATGTTACATCTTTCATATCAACTGTTTGCGATGCAAAAGAATAATCGGGTGCTTTTACGGTAACAATTAAATGTTCTTTATTTTTTTTTAGATTAATTGCGGCCACATAACCTCCACTAGTAGAATCGTACACAGCCTTGGTAACTTCTTTTGTTTTGGTATTTTTTATTTCAACACTTGCGTTAGCAACAGGTGCGCCGCTTTCTTGTTTTACCTCTCCGCGTAAAAATGCAACTGCTTCGGGGCGCGCTTCTTTGTATAAATCAAAATAGTATACATCGTATTTTCCTACTCCCTTACCACGTACACTGCCTTTATTATCTGAACAGAAATAACCATACAAACCATCAGTGCTGGCAAAAAAACCTACATCATCTGCTTCTGAGTTAATCGGGCTGCCAATATTTTCAGGTTCTTTCCAATTCCCTTTTTCATCTTTTCTAATATAATAAATGTCAAAACCACCAAAACCAAATAAACCATCGCTACTGTAATAAAGTGTTTCAGAATCGGAATGCATAAAAGGGTTTTTCTCGCTGCCTGATGTGTTTATTTTAGGCCCCATGTTTACAGGGGTTTGCCATTGTTTGGTTACAGGATGACGTTCACTTTTCCAAATATCAATTTTACCATAACCACCGGGTCTGTCGCTGGCAAAATAAAGTGTATTTCCATCAGCCGATACAGAAGGCTGAGAATCCCAATAGATAGGATGATTAATGGTTGGCACTTTTTGAATTTTAGACCAAGCTTCATCAATTAAATCACTATAATATATATCAGCATTGGGTTGAGAGCCACCTTCGGTTTTATATATGGTATAAAATAAATGTTTGTTATCAATGCTTAAACAAGCTCCACCTTCATTACTATTTTCATTAAACGGATAATCCATTGGTTTACCAACATCAAAGTTTCCATCTTTTTGTTTGGTAGCAATCATAAACACTTCTTTTTCTTTATCGGTTTGATACACTTTATCTTTACCCTGATCAGGCACAGTACGTGTAAAAAGAAACAAGGTCTCATCAGGCGACAAATATGGCAAGTACTCGTTGTTGGCTGTAGAAATTGGAAGTAACACTTTAGGATTGAATGGGACAACCTTCTTCTTTAGCTCAGTTTCTTTTTTAATAGACTTTACCATTTCTTTTGCCTGATATTGTTCGAACTGATAATCTTTAGAAAATTTCTTTTCGTCGTCATCAATAAATTTTATAAACAATTCCAGATATTTAATTGCCGAATCATTCTTAGCATCTTCATAATAACTATACCCAATGTAATAATAGGGTTGCGAATGTATTTTTGGACAAGCTGCCACGGCAGCCTTAAAATAAGGCAAGGCGGTAGAAAAAGGGAGATTATCTAACTTACATTTTACAATAATTTCGTTACCCAAAAACATAGCAGCTTCTGCATAGTTTGGTTCCAGCTGAAGTGCCTCTTGCAAAAATTTTAAACGCTCAGGCTTTTCGTACTTCTTTTTGTTACTTCCTTTTTCGTATAGAGCAATAGCTTTTTTATTCTCAGGTGCAGGGCACGTGTTTTTTTTCTCCTCCTCTTGGGCAAAAGCAAGTGATGTTATAGATAGAAAGAAAAATATGTTTAGAAATTTTACTTTCATACTACTTATAAATTTCTTTTTTAGCAGCCAGTAATGTGTTTTTAAGTAATGATGCAATAGTCATTAAACCAACGCCACCAGGTACAGGTGTTATGTAAGCGCATTTAGGGGCAACCTCATCAAACAACACATCACCTACTAGTTTAAAACCACTTTTAGTTTCAGTGCTCGGTATACGATTAATGCCCACATCAATTACCGTAGCACCTTGTTTTACCATATCAGCCGTAACATAATTTGGTTTCCCAATTGCTGCAATAATAATATCGGCAGCTAATGTGTATTGTTTTAAATTTTCGGTTTTACTGTGGCAAAGCGTAACGGTACAGTTAGCATACTGTGTGTTTTTAGCCATTAAAATACTCATAGGTGTACCCACAATATTGCTTCTGCCAATAACCACACAATGCTTGCCTTGTGTTGGTATTTTATAATATTCTAATAACTGAATAATACCATAAGGTGTAGCGCTAATATAAGTAGGTAAATTTAAAACCAGCTTGCCTACATTAACCGGATGAAAGCCATCTACATCTTTACTTGGTTTTATGGCTTCAATTATTTTTTGTTCTGCAATATGTTTTGGTAATGGCAACTGAACAATGTAGCCATCAACATCAATATCATTATTTAATTCTTCTATTTTACTTAAAAGTGTTTGTTCGGTAACATCCGTTTCAAATTTTACAAAGGTAGATGTAACACCCACTCTTTCGCAGGTTTTTATTTTTGAATTAACATAAGCCATACTTGCAGGGTCGTTGCCCACTAATACAGCAGCTAGATGTGGAGTTTTTTTACCGGCTTGTTTTAATTGAATTACTTCTTGCCTAATTTGTTCGAGTACTTTTTCAGATACTTCTTTTCCGTTGATGAGTTGGTACATCTATAAATTTCCTCTTAAAAATATTTACAATACGTGTTTTTCTGCGTGATAAGATGAACGAACCAACGGACCACTCTCTACATATAAAAAGCCTTTGGCAACGGCAGCTACTCTGTATCTTTCAAATTGGTCGGGGTGAACAAATTCTGCAACAGGTAAATTTTTTGGAGTAGGTTGCAAATACTGACCAATAGTAACTACATCGCAATTAACGCTACGCAAATCATCTAGGGCTTCTAAAACTTCTTCTTCTCTTTCGCCCAAACCAACCATAATGCCCGATTTGGTTCTTATACCTGCTTCCTTTATACGTTTTAAAACTTCTAAACTCCTATCATATTTAGCTTGTATGCGAACCTGTGGAGTTAAGCGTTTTACGGTTTCAATGTTATGCGAAATAATATCAGGCTTAACATCAATAACACGTTGCAGGTTTTCCCACTTGCCCATAAAATCGGGAATAAGTGTTTCAAATTTTGTTTCCGGACTTTCCTTTCTTATTGCCTTAATAGTTTCTGCCCAAATAATAGAGCCGCCATCTTTTAAATCATCTCTATCAACCGAAGTAATAACACAATGTTTAACACTCATTAATTTTACCGAGTTTGCCACACGCATGGGTTCATCCCAATCTGCAGGTAATGGTTTTCCTGTAAACACTGAACAAAATCCGCAAGAGCGCGTACAAACATTTCCTAATATCATAAACGTAGCTGTACCTGCCCCCCAGCATTCGCCCATATTTGGGCAATTACCGCTTTGGCAAATAGTGTGCAGCTTATGCTTATCTACAATATTGCGAACTTTTATATATTCCTCACCGGTAGGCAGCTTAACCCGTAACCATTGGGGTTTACGGGGTTTTTCATTTATAGGAGTCGTAATAGTTTCTTGCGTGATGTCCATCTTAATTTTAAAACTTACGTTTGCCAATATGAATGCCAACGTATAGCGTTACAAAAAAATTCTCGGCCTTGTTGTAAGCCATAGTTTGTATTGCCTTTGGGAAACAATCTACCGCAGCACCAACTTCAATTGCTTTTATTAAATTGGTTTTGCTACCATATTCAAAACTAAAACCTAATTTAGCATATCCACCCGGATGTAATTTTAAATCTTGTAAGCCGTCAAAATAAGGTGCTCTACCTAGTATATTGTTTTGATTATGAATGGCAGGATTGTAAGCCTCATCTTTAATAATATAAACATTTTGACTAGTAGGGTCAGGATACTCTATTTGTAAATAAACTGGTTTTGAAATACCAATGGTAACTCCGGCACTATACAGCATTCGTATTTCAATGCTTTTTCGCTCGGCCCGTTCATATAATTTGCGCTGAAAACCAAAGCCTGCCCGTAAAAAAAATAATCCGTTTAGTTTGCCATATTTATAACTCTTACCTCCCTGATCAGATTTTACACTAATCTCTTTAGGATGTTTCATATTAAGCCCTTCAATTTCTATCAGGCGTTTTAATTTACCGGTAACATGCCATAACCTACGATATATAGCGCCAAAGCCACGCGAGTGCATGTAAATGCCGCCGGTACTTTCGTTTCTAAAAAGCACATTTACATCTTGCCCTTGATCTAATGCTTGTTGTGCGCTTTGCGAAAACGCTGTTTCAGCTAACATGAAACAAAAAACAAGAGCACTTATTTTGAAAAAATTTCGCATTATTTTAGAAGAACAAATGTACGATAATTATACCTATTTGTTACTTTTGATGCAAAACAAAAACATGGCATATACTTCAGAAGTGACTTATCTGGGCGAACTTCGTACGGAGGCAGTTCATTTACAATCGGGTAATAAAATTACAACCGATGCCCCAAAAGACAATCATGGAAAAGGAGAGGCTTTTTCGCCTACCGACTTAGTAGCTACGGCATTGGCTTGTTGTATGATTTCTCTAATGGGAATTCTTGCTTTAAAAGAGGGAATTACAAAATCAGACGGGGCAGTTGCCAAAGTAACTAAGGTTATGTACGCTGAACCACGCAGAATTGGCGAAATACACATTAGTATAACCATGCCAGCCAATAATTTTACCGAAAAAGAGAAGAAAATGTATGAACACGCTGCATACACTTGTCCGGTTGCAAAAAGTTTACATCCGGATTTAAAGCAAGTAATTGAATTTGTTTATCCCGCTTAAAGGACAGAAAAACTAAATGTGTGCAGCTACTTTTTTAACTGGAGCTTGCGCATACGCGGCACAAGTACCATGTTTGCTTCTGCACGATGAAACAAAAATTACAACTGCAACTATAAATAAGGTAGTGGTTAAGTGTTTTTTCATAGACTTGGTTTTAAGCGTTAGACAAATGTAAATCTATTATTGAAATTGACAAATATTTATTATTAATTTATGACAGAAAAATCTCCACAAATTGAAGCCGGTTGGTTACACGCTTTAAAAGATGAATTTAGTAAAGATTATTTCTTAAAACTGAAGGCTTTTTTGGTAGAAGAAAAAAGCAAATTCCGCTTGTTTCCTGTTGGAAAGCAGATTTTTGAGGCTTTTAACCTTACTCCATTTAATGAAGTTAAGGTGGTTATATTGGGACAAGACCCCTACCATGGCGCAGGGCAAGCCCACGGTCTATCTTTTTCGGTGCCTGATGGCGTAAAAGCCCCGCCATCATTAGTAAACATATATAAGGAGTTAAAAGAGGATGTTGGCATTGAGATTCCTAAAACAGGTAACTTAACCCCTTGGGCAAAGCAAGGGGTTTTATTGCTTAACGCAACCTTAACAGTACGAGAAAGTCAGGCAGGGTCGCACCAAAATAAAGGCTGGGAGCTATTTACTGATGCCGTTATTAAAAAATTATCGGATGAAAAAAAGGGACTTGTTTTTTTACTTTGGGGTAATTATGCTAAGCAAAAAGGCACCCTAATTGATGCCACAAAACACCATGTGCTTGTTGCCCCACACCCTTCTCCATTGGCACGTGGGGGTTTTTTTGGCTGTAAACACTTTTCTAAAACCAACGACATTTTGCAGAAACAGGGTCAAAAACCTATAAATTGGCAGTTATAAATATGGGGCAAAAGCCACAAAATATTTTGTGTATTTAAAAAAAGACGTATATTTGCCGTCCTTAAAATAAAGAAATAATGTATTTATCAACAGAAGTAAAAAAAGAGATTTTCAAAAAACACGGAGGTTCTGAAAAAAACACAGGTGCTACAGAATCACAAATTGCCTTGTTTACTCACCGTATCGACCATTTAAGCAAACATTTACAAGTTAATAAAAAAGATTTTGGAACTCAACGTTCTCTACTAAACTTAGTAGGTAAACGTCGCGCTTTACTTGACTATTTAAAACGTCACGAATTAGAAAAATACAGGGCTTTGCTTAAAACCCTTGATCTCCGTAAATAAAATGAACGGAAAATAAAACAACTAAAAGGCATTCGGGGTAACTTGAATGCCTTTTGCATTTAAAACTGGAAATAAAATAACATAAATATAACCCGTTTCGGAAACGCCGAAACACAAATCAAAAAAAACAGATGTCACAATTAGGAACCACACATTCGTTCGACTTAGGAGATGGACGAATAGTAAGCCTGGAAACAGGTAAATTAGCAAAACAAGCCGATGGATCGGTAGTAGTAAAAATTGGCGACACCATGTTGCTGGCTACCATCGTATCATCTAAAGATGCCAAAGAAGGCATAGATTTTTTACCTTTAACGGTAGATTATCAAGAAAAATATGCGGCTGCAGGCCGTATCCCGGGCTCTTTTTTTAGAAGAGAAGCAAAACTTTCTGATTACGAAGTTTTAATTAGTCGTATTGTAGATCGCGCTATACGCCCACTATTCCCTGAAGATTATCATGCTGATATTCAGTTAATGATTCAACTTATTTCTTCTGATAAAAAAACAATGCCGGATGCGCTTGTAGGCTTAGCTGCTTCAGCTGCTGTAGCTGTTTCAGATATTCCGTTTAACGGCCCAATTTCTGAAGTACGTGTTGGTAAAATTGATGGTAAATTGGTTTTAAACCCAAATTTAGATGAATTAGAAAAATCAACTATTGATATGATTATTGCAGCATCGGCTACCGATATTTTAATGGTAGAAGGTGAGATGAGCGAAATTAGCGAAGCTGAAATGCTTGAGGCTATTAAGTTTGCACACGAAGCAATTAAAGGTCACATTATTGCTATAAAAGAATTCGCTATAAAAGCAGGTAACAAACCTAAACGCGAGTACTCGCACGAAAAAAATGACTTTGAATTAAAAGAAAAAGTTAGTGCGGCTACTTACCAAAAAGTTTATGATGTTGCTAAAATTGGTAACCCAAATAAAAACGAGCGTAAAGTTGCGTTTAAAGCTGTTTTAGAAGAGTACAAAGCAACTTTTACTCCTGAAGAATTAAAAGAGAAAGAAGGCTTAATCAACAAATACTATCATGGTGTTGAGTACGATGCAGTTCGTCGTGTTGCTTTAGATACCAAATTACGTTTAGATGGTAGAAAAACTACTGATATTCGCCCAATTTGGAGCGAAGTAGCTTATTTACCTGCTGCACACGGTTCAGCTGTATTTACACGCGGAGAAACTCAATCGCTTACTACAGTAACTTTAGGTACTAAATTAGACCAACAGTTAATTGATGGTGCGTTTATTGAAGGCGAAAATAAATTTTTATTACACTACAATTTCCCTGGTTTCTCAACCGGCGAAGTAAAACCAAACCGTGGTACATCTCGTCGTGAGGTTGGACATGGTAACTTAGCGTTACGTGCACTTAAAAAAGTGTTGCCAAATAATTGCCCTTATACTATTCGTGTAGTATCTGATATTTTAGAAAGTAACGGTTCATCATCTATGGCTACAGTTTGCGCAGGTACACTGGCTTTAATGGATGCGGGTGTTCAAATTAAAAAACCGGTTACCGGTATTGCAATGGGTTTAATTACCGATGATAAAGGTGGTTATGCTATTTTATCTGATATCTTAGGTGATGAAGATCACTTAGGTGATATGGATTTTAAAGTTTGCGGTACTAAAGATGGTATCACCGCTGTTCAAATGGATTTAAAAGTAAACGGACTTCCTTACGAAGTTATGTCTCAGGCTTTAAACCAAGCTAAAGACGGACGTTTACACATCTTAAACGAAATAAGCAAAACACTTGCTGCACCTCGTACAGATTATAAACCACACGCACCAAGATTGTTGCAAATTGAAATTCCTCAAGATTTTATTGGCGCTGTAATAGGGCCAGGAGGTAAAATCATACAAGAAATTCAAAAAACAACTAATACAACCATTACTATTACTGAAATTAACGGTAAAGGTTTAGTTGAAATTTTTGGAGAAGACGATGCCGCTGCATCAGCCGCATTAGCGCGTGTAAAAGGCATAGTTGCTATTCCTGAAATTGGTGAGGTGTACGATGCAAAAGTAAAAACAGTTATGCCGTACGGTGCTTTTGTTGAATTTATGCCGGGCAAAGATGGTTTGTTACACATATCTGAAGTTGAATGGCGCAGACTTGACACTTTAGAAGGAGTGTTGAAAGAAGGCGATATGATTAAGGTAAAATACATTGGAAACGACCCTAAAACAGGTAAATCTAAATTATCTCGTAAGGTGTTGTTACCAAAGCCTGAAGGTGCCCAAGCAGAAACAGAAAACAAGTAAATTCTTAAAATAATACTAAAGCAGTATCGTAATATAATACGGTACTGCTTTTTTGTGTTTATTTATTGTTAAAATCACTATCTTTGATATGCGAATGGTTACGTTAGAAAGAAAAGCTTATATGAATCTGAAGAATAAAATAATTACTCTTTTAGAACAGAACAAGTACACTTATAAAGAGCTTGCTGAGCATTTGAAGATTAGCGAAGCAGAATTAGACCACGCACTTGAAACCAAAACCCTTGAAGTACGTACTTTAGAACTTATATCGAAAGAACTGCGTATACCCCTTTACAGCTTTTTCCGTGACCCTGCTGAAATGGAGAAAATTTTATCGCCTGATAAACAGCGTTATTATGATGTGAACATTTGGAGCGATCAGGAGGTTAAATACAGAACTGAAATCACCAAATTGAAAGAAGAGTTAGAAAAACTTGCCATAGAAGCAAAAAACAAAGACATGCTAATTGAAGCTTTAGAAGGTGAGCTTAAAAAAGGTTGGGCTAAGTAATTATAAAAGTCCTTCGTCGGCAAAACTAAAGTAGTTTGCATCTCCAACAATTATATGGTCTATAACCTGCACATCAAACAAAGCAGCCGCTTGTTTTACTTTTTGTGTTAAGTTTATATCCTCTCTGCTAGCTTGCAAATTTCCTGACGGATGGTTGTGTGCCAATACAATAGAGGATGCTAAATTTTCGATAGCGCCTTTTAAAATTATGCGCACATCTGCCACCGTACCCGAAACGCCACCTCGGCCAATAAATTCGGTTTTTATAATTTTATTGCTTCGGTTAAGTAACAATGCCCAAAATTCTTCGTGCGGCAAATCGCTTAATTTAGGTGCTATATGCGCATAAGCATCTTTACTGGTTTTAACTACATCTAAAACAGGCGCATCAACATCTTTTCTTCTTCTGCCCAACTCAAGTGCGGCTATAATGGTTATGGCTTTTGCCTCGCCAATGCCTTTAAATTTTTTTAAATCGTTTATAGATAACTTAGCTAACTCATGTAAATTATTTTTATGCGTTGCCAATATGCGTTGAGAAAGTTGCACAGCCGATTCGTTTTTTGAACCCGATGCAATTAAAATGGCAATTAACTCCGCATCTGATAAAGCTTGTTTGCCTTTGCTTATAAGCTTTTCGCGTGGTCTGTCATCTTCTGCCCAATGCTTTATAGAAATATGTTGTTGCTCCATTTGCAATAAATAACAAGCAAGTTAGCTAAAGTTACGTTACCTTTGTGGGCAATTTATAATGAATTCGC
>JABDCR010000018.1:0-993 GCA_013288015.1 Bacteroidota bacterium
ACAGCCGGAGTGCCAAAATTGCTTGAAACAATTGATAAAAAAAGTGATAACGAAATTATTATTCCGTATAAAAAATATGTGCTGTCAAATGGCATGAATGTGGTTATACACGAAGACCATAGCGACCCTATTGTGTATGTTGATGTTACTTATCATGTAGGCTCTGCCCGCGAGCAAGAAGGACGTAGCGGTTTTGCTCACTTTTTTGAACACATGATGTTCCAAGGTTCTAAACACGTAGCCGATGAGCAGCATTTTAAAGTGGTAACCGAATCGGGTGGAACCTTAAACGGTAGCACCAATACAGACAGAACCAACTATTTTGAAGTAATGCCTGTTAACCAATTAGAGGCTGCCCTTTGGTTAGAGAGTGATAGAATGGGCTTTTTGTTAGATAGCGTTACACAAGCAAAATTTGAAAACCAACGTTCTACCGTTAAAAACGAGCGAGGTCAGAGTTATGATAACCGTCCTTATGGTTTAGTACAAGAAAAAATTGGTGAGGCTTTATATCCCGAAGGGCATCCTTACTCATGGAGTACCATTGGTTATTTAGTTGATTTAGATAGGGTAGATGTAAGCGATTTAAAACGTTTTTACCTGCGTTGGTACGGCCCAAACAATGCCACACTTACTATTGCAGGCGATGTTACGGCAGATAAAATACTTCCTCTAATCGAAAAATATTTTGGCAGTATATCTCCGGGTCCGGCTGTAAACGCCATGCCTAAAATGCCACCTGTACTAACCGAAACCAGATACATTTCGTACGAAGACAATATAAAATTCCCAATGATTTCGTTGGTTTGGCCAAGTGTAAATGCGTATAATTCTGAAAGTGCTGCTATGGATGCTCTATCGCATTTTTTAGCAGGTTCTAAATCTACGCCGTTTGAAGTTGGTTTAATTAAAACTAAAAAAGCGGTTGCAGTTAATACATTTAATTACGACAGAGAATTATCAGGTCAGTTTCATTTACAAGTACGTGCTAAC
>JABDCR010000018.1:1003-46490 GCA_013288015.1 Bacteroidota bacterium
AATTTATAGGGATAAAGGGTTACAAAAACTAAAAACAAGCTGTTTTACTTGCATATTTAAAAGAAATATATCTTTGAAACAAAATCGGCTGATTTTTAATTGATTATGGATAAGCGTATAGCATTTGTTGTAAACCCAAGTTCAGGCCCTAGAAAGAAAGAGAATATTGTAGATGTTATTGAAAAAAACATGTCGGGTAAAACACCTTTTGATATTTTGGTTTGGAAGGATAAAAACAATTTTGAAGAAATACGCAAGCAAATTACATCAGGCAAATATACTACGGTTGTTGCCGTTGGCGGCGATGGAACCGTAAACGAAGTAGCTAAAAATGTAGCCAACACCAATATTGTTTTGGGCATTATTCCACGAGGGTCAGGTAACGGCTTGGCGCGCACCTTGGGCATTCCGCAAAAAGCTGTAGAGGCCATAAAAAGAGTTGAAACCGGCACCGTTAAAACAATTGACCACGGTTTTATTAATAATAAATTTTTTAGCTGTGCAGCCGGTATAGGGTTTGATGCCCATATTTGTGAGTTGTTTGCCAGCAGTAAAACAAGGGGCTTATTATCGTACGTTACCATTTCGTTAAAGCAGTTTTTAACGTACCGTGCTAAAGAATATACCATACAAGCAAATAACCAAACCATTACCACCAAAGCGTTTTTAATTGCTTTTGCCAATGCAGGGCAGTATGGCAACGATTTTTACATTGCCCCGCAGGCACAAATGGATGACGGATTACTTAACATTGTTATTTTAAAACCCTTTAATGTATTTAGCGCATGTGATATTTTTGTTAAGGTTTTAAGCCGCAAGGCTCATAAGGCAAAAAGTATCGTAACTTTCAGTGCGAAAGAGTTTAAAATTAAAAATGAAAGCAACACAGCTATACATTTTGATGGAGAACCCGGTGCTGTTGAAAGTGAAATAATGGTGCGCATAAACCCGCAGTCGCTAAAAGTAATTTGCTAAAATATACTATATGAAACACGCAAACATTGTTTGGTTTGAAATACCAGTAAAAAGTTTAGACAGAGCCATTACTTTTTATTCGCAATTACTTGGCATTAATATTACAAGACATAAGTTATACCAAACCGAATACGGTATTTTTAATAAAGACAAAACCCGAATTGGCGGCTCCTTAAAAGTGCAGCCCGATATGGTAGGAAAAGGAGTTAGTCTTTTCTTTTTTGTAAATGTTTTGTCGGATGCCATTGATATAGCTCTTGCCTGTGGTGGAAAAGTGGTACTTGAAAAAGCACTTTTAAAACAAGTTGACGCGCATGGCAAAACTGTGTTGGCACATAACATGATTGATAACCAAGTTGGTTATTATGCGGAGATACTTGATAGCGAGGGCAACCAAATATCTTTATACTCGCATTATTAAAAATTATTTTTTGTCGTTTCACCCCCTCTTGTCATTTTTCCCTTGCTTGTCATTTCGAAGGAAGAATGACTGAGAAATCCGTTTCTAAACAGATTTCTCCCTCCGGTCGAAATGACAACGCACAAACGAAATGACAACTACAACCTTCTTAAGTGTGTAAACCGTTTTTACTTTTTTATCAATTCAATATGGGCTTCTCTTACTGGTATAAAGGGGTTTATTCTGCTTTCTATAATGGGGAGTTTAACTATTAAATAATCAAATCCTTCAGGTAATTGCCCTATGTGCTGTCCAATATCTCGGGCTCTTGGTTGTTCTTTAGTTGCTACAACTTTATATGCTAAAGCGTCGCCAAATAAATAACTTATTTTATCCTCTAAATGAAAATTGGTAGCCATTTTATTTTTTGTAATTACTACTTAGGCGTGTAAACCGCTTTTTCTTTTTTGTTTTTATCGTGGTGTACATTATCAAGTTTGTTGCGTGGGTTTTGTACATCAACCTCTTCTTCAAAATCCCATTTGCCACGTCGGTAAATAAAGGCATCGTAACTTAAATCGGGGCCATAAAACTGGTACTGCTTATCTAAAAAATCTTCTTTAGGTGCCAGGTGGTCAAACACGATGGATTGCGATGTAGGGTTATAACGCAAAGTCATGGTTAGTTTGGCATTGTACTCAAACATAATTCTACTCGGTATTTTTTTATCCATTCTAAAAACAGTTTTTCCAAACAGGGGTGTGCCATCTTTTTTAAAACTTAGCACATCAATAAATTTGCGCAAGCTTAGTTTATCGTTTCCATCCCAACCCAATAGGGTATAATAACCATCGCAAGGAATGATAGTATAGTACAACATGCCAAACCATTTTGTGTTGTCGCCCACATAGGTTTCAGGACTTTTTACTGCGGCAGATTTGTCGCTTAACTCATACACCTCGTACTTTTTAGTTTTAGGATGCATGGCCTGTATAAAACCAAAATAAAAATAAGTGCCATCTTGTTTAGGCACATCCCAACCTATGTAACGAAATTTTTTATCGGGCGATGTAAGTCGTTTTATTTCAGTAAGCGAATCGAAAGGATAATTAAATGAAAGTGTGTTCAGCAAAACCTCATCCAGCAAATGATAAAATTTAGCATTGTTTTTAAATTTAGCACTATCGGTTTTAGCAGTGTAAATATTTTTTTGCATCACTTTTAAACTGTCTTCGTACTTTTTAAAGTAAGCTAAATCTTTATCCGTTAAGTTTTGGGCATGCGCAATAGAAGCAAAAAGGGAAAAGGAAAAAATTATAAGCAACACTTTTTTCATAAAAAACTATAACGCTAAAAGTACTAAATTAGTCTATGGGGTTGAAACGCTAATGGGCAGCACCTTACCATTAAAATACGTGTGTGCCGTTAAGGCAAAATTACCAATATAGTCAGCCATTTGCTTTGGGTTTAAGGGCGCCTGATAACCTGGGAAAGCTTGTTTAAGCATCTCGGTGTTTACAGCACCCAAGCAAAGACAATTAGCGTGTATGTTTTTATCTTTTAATTCTTCGGCAAGGCATTCAGTTAAAGTAGTCAAAGCCCCTTTAGATGAGCTATAAGCACTTAAGCCCGCAAACTTAGCACTGCCCATAAAACCACCCATGCTGCTTATGTTTACTATGTGCGCTGTTTTTGTTAAGCCCATAACATCAACCAACTGTTGGGTAAAGAAAAACGGAGCCTCAACATTTATACGATACGTAGTTTCGAAATCGTGTACCGAAATTTCATTAAAAGGTTTGTTAACCAAAGTGGCGGCGTTGTTAATTAGCACGCTTACTTCTTTGGTAGCTTTTTTAATTTTTTCGGCGGCTTTAAACACCGCATCCATGTCGTTAAAATCGGCCGAAACAACCTGTAGCTTAGGGTGAACTATTTTTATCTTAGTCGGATTAGAGCTTAGGGCAATAACCTGCCCGTTATTTTCTAAAAAAAAGTTAATTAGTTCTTTTCCGATGCCGCGAGACGCTCCTGTTATTACAACTGTCATGTTTTTGGATTATCTTTACAAAATCCTTACAAAGATGATGAATAAAATAACATTATTAAAACTTGCTTTATTGTGCAGTGTTTTTTCGCTGGCACAAAATATAGATACTACTCAGTACCAAAAAGTTAGCCCCGGCGACACGATAAAGAATTATTATAACCCGGATAACAATAGTAAGGCAAACGATAACATTCAAAATTACTATCCACCTGATCAGAATAACCAACAGAACAATCAACAGTACAACCAGCAAAACCAACAACAAAATCAACAGTATCCTGCCCAAAATCAGGGCAGAGGCGGAAATGGACAATACAGAAATAATGTAGCAAAACCCATTGCCCCCGAATCAGCCCTGATGCAAAAACTTTATTTTGGCTGTAATTTGGCGGCACAGTTCTACTCATCTGCAGGATACAATATTTTTTATTACGACCTATCGCCCCATGTTGGCTATAAAATTACCGACAAATTTTCGGCTGGCGTACAAATTTTATACAACAACACCATTGAAACAGGAGGAGGAGCTTCTGCCTCGTACAGCGTTATTGGCGGCGGTGTTTTTGCCCGTTTCTTGATTTTAAAGTGGTTGTTTTTACAAGTTGAGTACGATATACTTACTACACCGCCTAATTCAGTATTCAGTCAGAAAAGAAGTATAAGCGACGAAAAAATAGCCGGTGTTGGTTTTAAACGAAATATTACGCAAAAAGTTAGCTACTACATTTCATTACTGTATGACTTTGCTGCTGAACCAAACTCGCCTTACTATTACAGCCCGATAATTTACAGGGTTGGTGTAGCGTATAATTTTTAAGATTAAAATTGATTTTTGTATATTTGACCTATGACATTTAATGTTCAAATAATAAATCCTAAGGCAAAAAAACTGCTGCAAGACTTGGTTGATTTAAGACTTATTTCTATGTCTGAAAACAAACCGAATCCTTTTTTAGATGCGGTTAAAAAAATACGTTCAAAAAAAGCAGGTCTATCTCTTGCCGAAATTACTAAAGAGGTTGAAGCGGTAAGAACAAAACGCTATGCCAAATAAGGTTGACAGAGTTGTTATAGACACTAACCTTTGGATTAGTTTTTTAATTAGCAACACGTATAGCAAACTCGATAAACTTATTGAAGCTAATAAAATCAAACTTATTTTCAGTAATGAACTATTGTATGAATTTATGGACGTTGTAGCTCGCCCTAAGCTTAAAAAGTATTTTACAAGCGATGATGTAAACAGAATTTTAACAAGCATTCAAAATCATTCAGATTTCATTGCAGTTAAATCTCATATAGATGTTTGTCGTGATAAGAAAGACAATTTCTTATTAGCTTTATGTAACGATGGAAAAGCAGATTACTTGCTAACCGGCGACGAAGATTTACTGGTACTTAAAAAGCATAAAAAAACAGTCATACTTAAAATAGCTGATTATTTGCACAAAAAGTAAATTGCAGCGTTTAAAAAAACTTTACCATTTCTTGCTGCACTTTCTCGGCTTCGTTAGCAGCAGCTTGTGCAAAATCTAATCCGGCAGAAGCATAAATAATTTGGCGAGATGAGTTTATAAGCAAGCCAATATCCTTGTTTAAACCATATTTACAAACTTCATCTAAACTCCCCCCCTGTGCACCTACACCCGGTATCAGTAAAAAATGATTGGGTACAATTTTACGTACATCTTCAATCCATTGGGCTTTGGTAGCACCAATTACATACATCATATTTTCATCGGTGCCCCATTGCTGCGAAGTTTTTAAAACCTCTTCGTACAAATGCGTTTCGTTTGGATGACTGAGATGCACTATGCGTTGTGTTTGAAAATTAAAAGCACCCTCGTTACTGGTTAGTGCCAATAACACCACCCATTTATTTTCGTAAGTCAAAAAAGGTTTTACCGAATCGCTGCCCATATAAGGGGCAACGGTTAAAGCATCGGCTTTCATTTCCTGAAAAAAGGCACGGGCATACATGGCAGATGTGTTACCAATATCACCACGCTTGGCATCAACAATTACAAAGTGATTAGGGTAATTTGTTTTTATATACTCAACTGTTTTATGCAGACTTTGATAACCTTTTACACCATGCGCTTCGTAAAAAGCAGCATTGGGTTTAAACGATACGCAGTATTTATGTGTAGCATCTATAATGGCTTTGTTGAAAGCAAAAATTGCATCATCCTCTTTTAAAAGATGCTTGGGTAATTTTTCCATATCGGGGTCTAAGCCCACACACAGAAAACTTTTTTTACTTTTTATTTGGGAAATTAATTCTTGGCGGGTCATATAATTTTTTGCACATGCTTTAGTGCACGCTTATTTCATGCCGGGCATTTTAGGCATGTTTTTCATCATCTTCATCATGGCACCTTTATCCTGCATCATGCGCATCATTTTGCGGGTTTCTTCAAACTGTTTCATTAGTTTGTTTATCTCTTGTATAGATTGTCCGCTGCCTTTTGCAATACGTGCCCTGCGGCTACCGTTTATCAATTCCGGTTTCTCACGCTCAGCCGGTGTCATTGATTGAATGATGGCTTCAATGTGTTTAAAGGCATCATCTTTAATGTCAACATCTTTCATGGCTTTACCCACACCCGGTATCATGCCCACTAAGTCTTTAATGTTACCCATTTTTTTAATTTGATTTAACTGACTTAAAAAGTCATTAAAGTCAAATTTATTTTGGGCAATTTTTTTAGATAGTTTGCGGGCTTCTTCTTCGTTATATTGTTCTTGTGCTTTCTCTACTAAAGTAACAACGTCGCCCATGCCCAATATTCTATCAGACATACGTGTAGGATGGAACACATCAATGGCTTCCATCTTCTCGCCCGTACCAACAAATTTAATTGGCTTGTTTACAACCGTTTTAATTGAAAGGGCAGCACCACCGCGTGTATCGCCATCTAATTTGGTAAGTACAACGCCATCAAAATCTAAACGCTCGTTAAATGTTTTAGCTGTGTTAACGGCATCTTGCCCGGTCATAGAGTCAACCACAAACAAAATTTCGTTTGGCTTAATTTCTTTTTTTAGCGCGGCAATTTCGTTCATCATCACCTCATCAACCGCTAAACGACCCGCAGTATCTATAATAACAACCGTGTTGCCATTTTCTTTAGCCTGTGCTATACCACGCTTTGCAATCGATATAGGGTCTTTGCTCTCAATGTCCGAAAAAACTTCAACACCAATTTGCTCGCCTAACACATGTAACTGCGTTATAGCTGCAGGACGATAAACGTCGCACGCAATTAACAAAGGTTTTTTACCACGCTTTGTTTTTAAATAGTTTGCCAGCTTACCGGAGAAAGTTGTTTTACCCGACCCCTGTAAACCACTCATTAAAATAATGGTTGGGTTGCTCTCTAATTTAATGTCGGCGGTTTCGCCACCCATTAAATGGGTTAACTCATCGTGCGTAATTTTTACTAATAACTGACTGGGAGATATAGCAGTTAACACCTGCTGACCAAGTGCTTTTTCTTTAACGGTATCGGTAAATTGTTTAGCTACTTTGTAGTTAACGTCGGCATCTAACAGCGCCTTACGAACTTCTTTTAAAGTTTCGGCAACGTTAATTTCGGTAATTTTTCCTTGTCCTTTTAAAACCTTAAAGGCCCTGTCCAGCTTCTCACTTAAACTATCAAACATGTAATCTAATTTTTTACGAAATTAAACATATTTGGCTAAAAAACAGTAAAAAAGGAGGGGCTTTTTAGCCCATTTAATCCACATTTTGTAGCAAAATCAAGCTTTGTTAAAAGATGTCTCCCTACATTTGTAATGACAGTAGTTGAATTAAATGATAGGCACTATTATTCAAATCCAGGCTTATTTTGGTTTATATAAGTGCATAATCCCTCTGATTCTAAAGCAAGTAATTTCATTTCTTCAACTGCATGCTGCCCCGCAGAGTTATAAGAATAAGTATATGTGCCTCCATCTACGAAACGAACTATAATAAAATTCCTTTCTATATAAAATCCATTAACCCCAGATTTTTTTCTACCTCTACTTGTATATGATGTAAATTCCATAATTAAAGATACAGCACATTTATACTGAATCTCAAAACATTTATACACTCTTCTGCTACTTTACTAACATTATTTGTAGGTTTGATTATGGAAAAAGAAACCTATAAAGCATTAGACGGCATACTTGAGTGTTTAAAAGAAGCGAATGCTGAAAAATACAAATCAAATACAGATACGTCAACAGCCGAGTTTAAATCAGTTATTCAAATAACGTTTTGGCTAACTGCTAATAAAATCAAATTTAAACAAGAGGATATTTACTTAATGTTGTCTTATTTATGTCATGAAGAAAATTTTATAACACACGAAAAACACTTTGTAGATAGTGCCTTGTATTCCCATTATGCCATCTTATTAAAAGGCAAAATATTTATTGATAATGGAGGGTATATAGGACAAATAAAAAGTGAGAATGATGGAAATATTAGAATGGAAACTCTTGAGAAAAATCAAAAAATTAGTAGAAGAATGATGAATTGGTTAACATTTTTTGTAGCCATTGGAACATTAGTAGCTGCTTGGTACTATTTAGAAATGTTGAATAAAGATGTTTATCATTGGTGGCACTAAACAATCATTTAATTTACGTTTGTCATTTTGAAGGAGCAACGACTGAGAAATCTTTATTTTTATTAGCAAAAGTGGTGTAGCAACTTAGTTTGCTATACACTTTGCTACTACAACACCACTATTAATAACCCAAAACTGTTATAATAAACTAATTTGCTATACACTTTGTTATTATTATAACACTTTAAAAGTAATAGCTTATTACAGAAAATCGGCGTAACAAAAACAAAACCCTATACACTTTGTTACTATTACGCCACTTTGGTAATAGGTTAGTACAAAAAATTAAATATATATATTTAGTTATAATAATAATAAAAGCCCTATGGGCGTATTTTATTATAACACTTTATACTGGTGTTGTAGTAGCAAAAGCCCTATGTATAAAAATTGCTACACCACTATAAACCGTCGTAATAATAACAAAAACCCTATATACTATATTTTGTTACGACACTCTGCGGCAAAGTACGTATGTTAAAATGCGGCGTAATAATAACAAAAGCCCTATGTATATTTTTTGTTACGCCGCTTTACGCTATTGTCATTTCGACCAGAGGGGAAAGAATTAACTAAATCTCTTTACGCATACGCGCCACGGGTATATCAAGTTGTTCGCGGTATTTGGCAATAGTACGGCGGGCAATGTTATAGCCTTTTTCTTTTAATATGGTACAAAGGGCATCATCGGTAAGGGGTTTGCGTTTATCCTCTGCCCCAATAAAATCGGATAATATTTTTTTCACTTCACGAGAAGAAACTTCTTCGCCACTATCGGTACTTAACGATTCGGAAAAGAAAAACTTTAACGGAAACGTACCAAAAGGCGTGGTAACATATTTGCTATTTGCCACCCGCGATACGGTTGAAATATCTAAGCCCACCTTCTCTGCAATATCCTTTAAAATCATGGGCTTCAATTTAGTTTCATCACCCGTTAAAAAATATTCGCTTTGCTGTTTCATAATAGCATTCATAGCTATCAACATAGTTTGTCTGCGCTGAAATAAAGCCTCGATAAACCATTGGGCATTCTCTACTTTATTTCTTATAAAACCTGCAGCCTCTTTCGAGCTTTTATCTTTTGCTTTGTTATAACGTGTAAGCATTTCCAGATAATCGGCACTTACTTTTAAATCGGGCATGTTGCGCGATGTTAAACTAAGCTCTAACTCACCATCGTTACTGGTAATAACAAAATCAGGAATAACCTCTTGTATGTTTTGCGACGATTGCCCCGAAGTGCTACCCGGTTTAGGGTTTAGCTTGGTAATTTCGTGCAGGATGTCTTTTAAATCTTCTTCACTAACGTCAATCTTTTTGGCAATTTTATCGTAATGCTTTTTAGAGAATTCTTCCATGCAATCTCTAACAACATCCATTGCATAATGAATTTCTTTTGTTTTATGCGGGTTACGTTCTAACTGCAACAACAAACACTCTTGCAAACTACGCGCTGCTATACCCGGTGGGTCAAGACTTTGTAAAATCTTAATCATCTCCTCTACCTCGGCATCATTGGTAATAATGTTTTGGGTAAAAGCTAAATCATCAACTAGCGAATGTGTATCGCGGCGTATATAACCATCATCATCAACGCAACCAATTAAATATAAACCAATCGTATACTTGCCATCATGCACATCAAGCATGCCTAATTGCTCCTCCATTAAATCATGAAAATCGGTAAGCTCGCGTACAGGGGTTTCTTTTAAATCATTATCCTTGCCGTTGTTATTTATCTGGTATTTGTAATCGGCAAACTCATCTTCATCCACAAAATCTTCGTAACTAATGTCGTCGTTTTGCAAGGTAATTTCTTCGTTATCTCGCTCATCAACATCAATCGTATCTTTATCTGTCTCCGTATCAACATCATCCACCGATGATTCTTCGTTCATAAAATCCTCTTCGGTATCGGGGTTTTCGTTTTCTTCTTCTAAAGCGGGGTTTATTTCTAGCTCTTCTTTAATGCGTTGCTCCAATGCCATAATAGGCAATTGTATCAGTTTCATTAACTGAATTTGCTGCGGAGATAGTTTTTGTTGCAGTCGTAAATGCTGCGATTGTCTTAGTGCCATAATTACTGCACTAAAATACAAATAAGTTTTATGTTTTAGGATGCTTAAAAAACAAATGATTTTGTAATTTCAGCCACGTTTAAATAAACTAAATGAAAATTTTAAAATTTGGAGGAACCAGCGTAGGTTCTGCCGACCGAATGAAATCGGTTGCCACGCTTATCAAAAAAAATACCGAGCCTGTTATTGTGGTTTTAAGTGCTATGAGTGGTACTACCAATAACCTGGTTGAATTGGCTACTAATTTATATGCCAAAAATCACAGCAAGGCTAACGAAATAATTACAACTTTAGAAAACAAGTATAAGCAAGAAATAAAGAACCTTTATAAAACCGAAACTGTTTTACAAAAAGCAGCACACCTTATTACCTATCATTTTGATTATTTGCGTTCGTTTACCTTAGATATGTTTACGGTTAACGAGGAGAAAGCAATTTTAGCACAAGGCGAACTTTTATCTACCGCCATGTTTCAGTTTTATTTAGAGGAGATAGGAGAGAAATCTGTTTTGTTACCCGCATTAAATTTTATGCGCATTGATGATAACGAAGAGCCTGATTTAACTTACATAGAAACTCACCTAAAACAAGAATTAGAAAAAAACAAGGGCTTTAATTTTTACATTACCCAGGGTTTTATTTGCCGTAATATTTTTGGTGAGATAGATAATTTAAAGCGTGGCGGAAGTGATTATACTGCATCCTTAGTTGGGGCAGCCTTGCAGGCAACTGAAATTCAAATTTGGACTGACATTGATGGCATGCATAATAACGACCCGCGTGTGGTTAATAAAACACATCCTATTGAACAGCTTTCGTTTGATGAGGCAGCTGAGCTTGCTTATTTCGGCGCAAAAATTTTACACCCTACTTGCATTTTACCTGCACAAAAACGTAACGTGCCTGTAAAATTATTGAACACCATGCAACCCGATGCAAAGGGAACTATTATTACAAAAGAAGCTGCGGGCACAGGCATTAAAGCTGTTGCTGCAAAAGATGGCATTACATCTGTGAGCATTAAATCGGGCCGCATGTTATTGGCTTATGGTTTTTTACGTTCGGTGTTTGAAGTTTTTGAACGTCATAAAACACCTATTGATATGATTACAACATCTGAGGTGGCCGTGTCTTTAACTGTTGATACAGATAAACATTTAAAAGACATTGTTGAAGAGTTAGAAAAATTTGGACAAGTAAGCGTTGAAAAAGACCAAACCATTATTTGTATTGTTGGCAATGTAAGTTTTGATAAAATTGGTTACGCGCAAAAAGTTTTTAATGCTTTGAGTGAAATTCCGGTTAGAATGATTTCATACGGAGGAAGCGAGTATAACATTTCTGTATTGGTAAAAAGCGAATATAAAAAACAGGCATTGCAGGCATTAAACACAGGTTTATTTAATTATTAGATGATGTCGGCATTACATAAATATCATACATTTTTCTCTAATCATAAAACGCCTTTTTACTTTTATGATACTGATTTATTACAGCGCACACTGGCTGAGATAAAGAAAACATCTTCTACATATAACTACCACGTGCACTATGCCTTAAAAGCAAACACCAACGATACTCTTTTAAAGATTATTAAAGAAGCAGGCCTTGGGGCAGATTGTGTAAGTGGCAACGAAGTAAAAAAAGCCATTGAACTTGGTTTTGGTGCAGCCAACGTTGTTTTTGCCGGTGTTGGTAAAAGCGACGATGAAATAAATTATGCCCTGCAACAAAACATTTTTTGTTTTAACTGTGAAAGCATTCCTGAAATTGAAGTCATTAATGAATTAGCCAAACAACAAAACAAAACGGCTCAAATTGCTCTGCGCATAAACCCAAATATTGATGCGCAAACGCACAAATACATTACCACAGGTTTAGAAGAAAATAAATTCGGCATAAATTTTCATGAGCTAACGGATGTGTTAGCGGTTTTAAAAAATTGCAGCAACTTAAAATTAATTGGTTTGCATTTTCACATTGGTTCTCAAATAACCGATTTAAACCCGTTTAAAAACCTGTGTACCCGTGTAAACGAAATACAACAATGGTTTTTGCAAAGAGGTTATCAATTACCGCATCTTAACGTAGGTGGCGGGCTAGGCATTAATTACAACAAACCTGATGAAGAAGCTCTTTGTGATTTTAATGCTTTCTTTTCTCTGTTTAAAAAATTCTTACAGGTACAACCAAATCAGCAAATACACTTCGAATTAGGCAGAGCCGTTGTAGCACAATGCGGCAGCTTAATTACAAAAGTGTTGTACATTAAAAAAGGCACAAACACTAACTTTGCTATTTTAGATGCGGGCATGACGGAATTAATTCGTCCGGCACTGTACCAAGCCTATCATAAAATTGAAAATGTAAGCAAGGGCAAAGGACAAAATTTAAAGTACGATGTAGTAGGCCCCATTTGCGAAAGCAGCGATTGCTTTGGTAAAGCAGTAGAGTTACCCGAAACACTGCGTGGAGATATTATGGCCATTAGAAGTGCGGGAGCTTATGGAGAAGTAATGAGTTCGCAATACAATTTACGCGATAAAGTAAAATCGTATTTTAGTAGGGAAATAAAATAATGTTAGGTAAAAATTTTCTTAAAAGAGGCTATCTCTTCTTTTATTTCCTTTATAGAAAAAACCTTTAAAAAAATTAATAAGCCAACAAAAACTAAAGAAGATGAAACCCCTCTCGCTATAATTAGCAGATATCTATTTTCTATACCAATAGTATATCCAACCAATATAGATAAGGCGATAATTAAAACAATTTTTAAACTGGCCATGGTAAAAGGCTGGATATTGAGTTTTATTTTAATAAAAATAAAACGTAATAGATTGTGTATTACAGAAGCTAAACAAGTTGCAATTGCAGCACCAATAATGCCATAAAGTGGAATTAAAAGCATATTTAAAATTATAGTTAAAACCAACAAAGATGAATAAAACACCGCGCCAAGTTTGTAAAAATTTGAGTACATAAGTATAGAGTAATTTACACCAGTAGCGGAATTAAAAAATGCACCAATACATATAATAATAGTTACAATAGCACCCGAAGAGTAATCATTAGGTAATAATTCAAGTATGGGTTTGATGCAAACAATCAGCACACTAACTAACAAGCCACAAAAAATCATTAAATATTTTGAAGATAGCTTATATATTTTTTCAATCTCTATTAAATTATCTTGAGCAAATAATTTTGCAATTTTAGTGCCAACAATTCTGTCTAAAGCGTTAAGGGGCGTTTCTATTACAAGGCCAATAAAAGCTGCTATACCATAAACGCCAACTTCAGCCATAGATTCGTATTTCCCTACTAATATTACATCAACAAATTTCATACAAATGCCCGTTATTTGTATAAAAGCAGATACAAATCCAAATCGGATAATTTCTTTTAAATGAATGTTGTTAGAGAAGAAAGATATTTTAAATGTTGGGTGATCAAAGTGAGAGATAACAAAAAAAAGTAGCATCAATTGAATAAAATAAATTACAGAAAGTGAGTATATAAAAGCATTTTGAGTTGTGACGCCGTATGAAAAAAGTAAAACGCAAATAATGAATCCTGCTCTATTAAAAACTTCATTAATAGCGGTTGCTAAACTGCTTTTATTAATGGCATTACAATAAGCCGAAAAAGCAAATATCAAACAATTAAATAAAGCCATAAGTGTTATTGGCAAAAAATAATCAGTTAAAATTTTTGCGTTTTTACTGTAAAAACTTAAAATATTTTCTTTTAAAAAGAATATACCTAAAAGGCAAACAACAAACCCGGTTAAAGGAAACGCTATTGCAAGGGTAAAAAAACCTTTATGTTTTTTTTCTTCGTCACGAAAAAACGGAAGAAATTTAACTATAACAGAAGTAATGCCTAAGCAAGAAATGGAAGCAAAAATAGTTGCAACAGATATAACTAGGCGAGTTATGCCAATTTGCTCTTTAGTAAGAAAAAACGGCTGTACATAAAGCGTACTAAGCATCCCTAAAAGAATGCCAAAATAAGTGTACATAGTGTTTTTTACCCCTTGTCGTCTTACAACACTCACGTATGTTTATTTTTCTGCAATAGCAATTATAGTGTCTGTTTGGTCAACAGTATTTAATAAATTAGAATACTCATTTTCCATAGCAGCATTGCGTAATTGCGTAAATTGATTATGTCCCCCGGGCTTGCCTGTGTTTAACCAATATAAATGATTGGCTAAAGGATAACGTTGAAAACCCATTACGGTTATGTTTTTAAAGCCGGCAGCAGCAAGAAACGTTTCTAAACTTTTTCGTGTATGTAATATTAAATGTTCACTCCAAAAAGTAAATGCCTTAAATGAATCCAGTTTAAAAGTATCAATTAAAATATCTTTTGCGTGCGGAACTTCAATAATAATTTTTCCGTTTTCATTAAGCAGTTTATGAAGATTTTTTAAAGACCCCATTGGGTCGGTCAAATGCTCAAACACATGGAATAAACTTATTATATCTACATTTTTTGCTGGAGCACTTTCTATAGAGTTATATACTTTATATCCTATAGAGTTCAATAATTCTCTTATTTCTGCCTGAGGTTCAATCGCTGAAACCTCTTTAGCTACCGTCTTAAATAAATCAAGAACACCTCCTAAACCCGAACCAACATCTAAATAAGTTTTATTTGTAATTAATTCTTTAAACTGATTAAATCTACGAGTGTCATCTATATACGTATTTTTTAAACCTTCTTCGCGGTTAGATGAACTCCAATAACTGGTGCCCTTTTTATCATTATAATAACTCTGCTCTATATGATGTGTAGAAGAAAGATAAATAACCCCGGATTGCTCGCACTTTAAAACCTTAACATCGTCTCTATCACGTACTTTTGAAAAGAACTCAACTACTTTTTCCTTTTTTACAATGCCTAAAGAAATTAGTTGATCTTCTATTGTATGCTTCATATATTAGTTTTTAATCATTAAATTTTTGTAAAAGTACGATATTTTAAAAACATCCTAGGGTTCAACCAATTTATTTGTTAAATTTGATTGACTCCAAAAAGAGAGTTATAATATGGAAAAACTACTTTTTATTTTTGTCGGGTCTATTATTTTTACAACCATTAATGCACAAAATTACCATGTAAGTACTGTAGTGGGTAATGGCACAGGTGGATTATTGGATAGTATAGGTACCAACGCAATATGTTATTCCCCATATTCGGTTAAAAGTGATGGAGCCAACACCATTTATTTTGCTGACACATACAATCATGCCATTCGTAAATTTGATATAACTACTCTAAAGGTGACCACAATTGCCGGTAATGGTGTAGCCGGATATCAAGATGGTTCTTGTGCAACTGCTAAGTTTAATTATCCAGAGGGGGTGTTCTACAAAAACGGCAATTTGTATGTTGGAGATAATATAAATAATGTGATTAGAAAAATTGATTTAACTAACAATATTGTAAGCACAGTTGCAGGTTCTGGCTCGCAAGGTTATCAGGATGGGGCAGCTAATCAGGCAAAATTTTATCAACCTAAATATCTAATAGTTGATAACAGTAACAATGTTTTTGTGGCTGATTATGAAAATCATTGCATTCGCAAAATCACTTCATCAGGACAAGTTAGCACTATTGCGGGTGTTGGTGGTGTTAGTGGATATGTAAATGGCGCAGGTAGTTCTGCTAAATTTTACAGACCTGCTGATCTTTGTATGGATGCAAGTGGGAATATATACGTAACTGATATTATGAATTTTGTGATTAGAAAAATTGACGTGAATTTAAATGTAACTACTTTTGCCGGAAATCATACGGCAGGCAATGTGAATGGAACTGCTGGTAATGCTGAATTTACAAATCCAACCGCTATTGACATTACTAATGACAAACACTTTTACGTAGCAGATGGATTAGGCGGTGACAACATTCGAAAAATTGATTCTTTAGGTAATGTAACAACAGTGGCTGGTGTCTTTAATAATCCTGGATATTTAGACGGGGCACCTTCTATAGCCTTATTTAATCAAATACAAGGTTTATGCTTCGACCCCCATGGCAATCTTTATATTGGCGATGCTTATAACAACCGCATACGAAAAATCTCAGTTCCTGAGTGTTCAGATTGTGCAGGGATAGAGCAAATATCCGCCAAAAATCAAATTGTAATTTACCCAAACCCAAGTTCAAACACGGTAACTATTGAGGTTTTAAATGCTACTGAAAACTGTACTTACAAAGCATATAACACTTTAGGACAAGAAGTAAAAAGTGGTAACCTTACACAAACTACAAACCAAATAAACGTACAAGAGTTAAGTAACGGGGTTTACAGCATTGTTGTTTCACAAAAAGATAAAACTTCTATTGCTAAAATAATTGTACAAAAATAATTTCAGAAATTATACTTCAAAAAGAAATCAATTTTTAAACAAATCAAAGTCCTTTAAATCGGGTTTGTAATTTACTTTTCTATCTTTTTCAACTTTATAAATTAAGTTGCCTAAATCTTTTAAAAAGGGCATACCTAATTTATCATACTCGTATTTTCCTGTACCTATTACATCTCGTTCGTTAACATACATAGTTACCGAAAGCATAAATTCCACTTGATTTTTTACATCAGCCACATAAGCGCAATCGCTTAAAAAACCATAGGCTCTCCCCACTATATTAAAAACACGTACACTATCACTCGGTATAGTTGGCACAGAACTGCCATAGTAAATAAATTTTTTAAATGAATCGTAATATTTCTTAGTGTTATAAGCAGGAAAAAGACTTTCGCGTGGAAACATGCCTAGGTATTTCATTAAAAATTGCCAATCATCGTTGCTTAAATTGTATTGATTTTTTTTATCTAAATAACTATTGAAAGTAAGTCTCCTCAAAATTTCGTGGCAGTTTGTCAAACTCATAAAATTATGTGTACTAAAATCTTTTGGTTGATAAACATGTTTGCCAACCTCATTGGTGTGTGCCTTTCCCGCTTTGGGATAAACTAAGGGATGCGGTTTGTTATAAGTATAAAAAGTTAGGAGTTGCTTGTATAAAGTATCTGCTTTATCAGACAGAAAATAAACAGGAGAAGTTATTTTAGCCGTATCTGCCTTACACGAACCATCTAAACGATTAACAATTCGGATATTTGGAAAGCCCCATTTTTCAAATGTTTGATGTAAATAGTCGCAACCCAAAAATTCATAAGTACGGGCAAAAGCATAATTATCGCTTACTAAAAACATTTTTTTAATATAATGGGCTAAGCTTGGGTAGCGGTTTTCGGCCGTAGTATCTTTAAAAACTTTTTTTTGGCAAACAAAAACACTATCGGTAATCATGGTGGTGTTTTTATCTATTTGATATTGTTTTAAACTATTTAGTTTCTCTAATGCCATGATAGAAACAGGTAGTTTTACCAAACTGGCAGGGTAAAAAAACTTTGTACTATCCACATTCCAATAATAAGTTTTAAATGTGGGTTTATTGTCTTTATCTCGGGTAATGCGTGTGTAAATAATTTGCAATTTGTATTTTTTAGGATTGCTTAAAAGTTTTGTATGAGCGGGTAAACCCGCATGTAGCAAACTATCTATATAAGGCGACTTTTTTTGTGAAAAGCCTACAAATTGTATAAAAAGAAAGAAAACCGCTATTATTTTGTTTTTTGAGGTCATAAATGATTAAAGCAATTTTTAAAGCTACTATTTTTTAGGAGAGGTTAAAAAAACTCCAAAATTTGATATTTAACACATTATTTATAAGGCAATTACAAAAAATGCATATATTTACTTAACAAATTCTGCTTGCCAAATTAATGATTAAAAGGCATTATATATTTGCCGTGTTTTTTATTTACGTTTCCTTACTGGCTAGGGCTTCAAAAGATACGCCTTCGTATATTAATTATATCAAAAATAATGGGCAATGGAACAGCAATGTTTTGTACCAAGGTGATTTTAAAGGCGGGCGTTTATTTTTAGAAAAAAACGCTTTTACTTATGTATTTTATCCGCAAGATGGGCTTAGAAGGTTGCATCCGCACCAAAAAGATGGGCAAATAAATAGCGAGCGAAGCAATAAGGATATAACCCTAAATTTTCATACAGTACGCATGGAGTTTATCGGAAGCTCTACTGCAAATACAACGCAATTAAACATAAAACCATTTTATCATAATTATTTTATAGGCAAGGATGCTAAAAACTGGGCAAGCAACGTACCGCTTGGTGATGGGGTTGCTTATACTGATTTATACAGTGGCATTTCGTTAAAAGCATTTAGTGAGAATAATAATTTCAGATATGATTTTACCATAAGTCCAACATCAAATGCCTCTTTAATAAAAATGAAATTTACCGGACAGGATAAACTTGTAGTACAAGATGGTAAATTAATTATTGGTACCAGTAATGGCGATATAGCTCAAGAAGCGCCCTATGCTTATCAGGAAATTGATGGGAAAGAAGTTAAAGTAAATTGCAAATATGTTGTAAAAGATAATATTGTTAGCATTGAAGTTGCAGAAAATTACAACCATAACAAACCACTCATAATAGACCCTACCCTGGTGTTTGCAACCTTTACAGGTTCAACTGCTGATAACTGGGGCATGAGTGCAAGTTATGATAATCAGGGCAATGGTTATACAGCCGGTATTTGTTTTGGTATAGGTTACCCGCTTACTGCGGGTGCATTTCAACAAACTTTTGCAGGAGGCGTGGTTAACCAAGTATATCAGTACGCCGGGTTTGATATTGTAGCTTCTAAATTTGATCCGACAGGTTCGAACTTATTATTTTCAACCTATTTAGGAGGAAGTGATAATGAACAACCCGGAAGTATAATTGTAGATAATGGTAATAATTTGTTGATTTTTGGCCGCTCCTACTCTTCTGATTTTCCGATAACACCAGGAGCTTATGATGTAAGTTTAAATGGTGGATCTGATATTATTATTACAAAATTTAATTCAACCGGAACTGCTTTACTTGCTTCTACTTTTGTTGGAGGAAGTGCCGATGATGGCGTAAATTTTTCGGGTAACGAAATGACACTTGGTTCTTTAAAATATAATTATGCCGATGATGGCAGAGGCGATATTATATTAGATAACAGCAATAATGTTTACATTGCATCTTGTACACAATCCATAAACTTTCCGGTTACGGCAGGCTGTGCACAATCTGCTAACGGCGGCATGCAAGATGGTTGTGCATTTAAATTAAATGCTAATCTTTCTTCGCTTATTTGGAGCACATACATAGGTGGCAGCGCTAATGATGCTGCTTATAACTTAACAGTTGATAATGGTGGAAGTGCTTATGTTACCGGAGGCACTGAGAGTGCTGATTTTCCTATTACAACAGGAGCTTTGCATTCATCTTATATGGGAAATATAGATGGCTTTCTTACTCATGTATCTTCTACCGGAAACACTTTTTTACAATCTACTTATATTGGTACTACGGGTTATGACCAATCGTATTTTGTGCAATTAGATAACTTGAATAATGTATACATATATGGACAAACAAGTGGGGGTTATCCTATTACTACCGGAGTTTATTCAAACCCCAACAGCGGCCAGTTTATACACGAATTTACGCCAAACTTGGCAAGCACTATTTTTTCAACTGAATTTGGTACAGGGCAAGGAGCACCCGATATAGCACCATCAGCTTTTTTGGTAGATAAATGTAGCAACATCTATATATCTGGATGGGGAGGTACTTTAGGAGGATATAATATATCCAGTAGCACAACCAATGGATTACCTGTAACGCCAAATGCTTTTCAACCTATAACCGATGGGGAAGATTTTTATTTTATGGTGTTACAACCTCGTGCGTCTGCTTTATGGTACGCTACTTATTTTGGAGGAGATGTTGGAAGTGAAGAACATGTAGATGGAGGTACCAGTAGGTTTGATAAATCGGGTGTTATTTATCAAGCTATTTGCGAAGGATGTGCTGTAGACCCTCGCACTAATTATCAGGTAAACCAAGATATGCCTACTACGCCTAATGCTTGGTCAACTACTGATAAATCATTTAACTGTAATAATGCTTTAGTAAAGTTTAGTTTTAATTTATTGCAAACCGTAGCTAACTTATCAATAAGTCCATCTACAGCTGCAGGTTGTGCACCTTTTAATGTTTCGTTTACAAATCAAAGTCAAAATGCTTCTCATTTTAATTGGTTTTTTGGCGATGGAGATACAGCCAGTACGGTAAATGCCGTACACACATATACCGCAGCAGGAACCTATACTGTAGCACTTGCCGCTAAAGATACAGCTACTTGTAATGTACTTGACACTATGCTTGCAGTTATAACTGTTTACCCATTGCCAACCGTAACTGTAAACAGCGATACAGTTTGTAAAGGAACTGCAGCCTCATTAATTGCCGGTGGAGCAACTACTTATACCTGGAATACAGGAAGTACAGCAGTAAGTATATCACAAACGCCTACTGTAACAACACAATATACCGTAACAGGAACTAAAAATGGTTGTGCAAATACTGCAACTACAAGTATAACGGTTAATCCTTTACCCAATGTTACCGTAAATAGCGATACTATATGTATAGGTGCAACAACCACCTTAACCGCTGCCGGAACGCTTACTTATACCTGGAGCACAGGCGATATAACTTCATCAATTATTAAATCGCCAATAACAACAACAAATTATATAGTAAGTGGAACCGATGCTAATGGATGCAAAAATACAGCAACGGCAATCATAACAGTTAATCCACTACCTGTAATAACCATAAATAACCCCACAATTTGTATTGGTAACACAGCTACACTTACTGCAAATAATGCCACTACTTATACTTGGAGTACAAGCGATACTACTGTATCAATTATTCAATCGCCTACTGTTACAACGCATTACACGGTAACAGGTACAAATAGTAATGGTTGCGTAAATACAAAAACAGCTATTGTAACTGTAAACCCTTTACCTATAATAAGTGTAAATAACGATACTATTTGTTCGGGATATAACGCCTCGTTAACTGCTACGGGTGCAATTGGTTATGTATGGAGTAATGGAAGTGCCGGAGCCACCATTACACCTGCACCTCTGGTGTCAACTAATTATACGGTAACAGGCACTGATATACACTCATGTGTAAACACAGCTACTACAAGTGTATATGTAAATATTTCACCTACCATTACAGTAAATAATGCTGCTGTTTGCAAAGGCGATACGGCAACTTTAATTGCCGGTGGCGCAACCACTTATACATGGAGTACAGGAAGCAATGCGGATACTATATATCCACATCCTTTAGTAACAACAACATATAACGTTTCGGGTTCAAATGCTATTTGTACAGCAAGTACAATAAGTACCGTAACTGTTTTGGTTAACAATACACATATAAATATGAATGGAGTTTTAGGCATTTGCACAGGTGATAGCATGAAACTTTCTACCACCCTGGCTTATACAAATTACAATTGGAGTACCGGACAAAGTACCCCAAGCATTGAAGTAACACATGGAGGGCTTTACACAGTACATACTATTGATAATAATGGTTGTAAAGGTTTAGATAGTATAAAAGTATTAGAAGATTCTCCGGTTGCTTTGCCTATGCAGGACTCTACTATATGTAGCGGAAATATCGTGCATTTGCAGGTAACGCAAGGGAATTATATTTATCAGTGGATGCCAGGCACAAGTTTAAATCACGACAATATTTATAACCCTATTGCTAATCCCACAAGTACAACAGTTTACACTGTAATGGTAACTAATGGTGTGTGTATAAATACAAACACAGTAACCGTTTTTGTAAAACCTACTCCACATATTGCAGTTAATCCAAAATACTCGTTAGTAACTGAGGGAGAAAGTGTTTTTATTCATGCCAACTCAAGTGACAGTTGTTATTGGTACCCATCAGATTATTTAAGTTGCACTACTTGCAATACAACCATGTGTATTCCGGCTACTGATATTATATATACTATAACAGCTACTAATACTGAAGGTTGTTCTACAATTGCAACAGCAACTGTAGACATTCAGATAGAATATACGTTTTACATTCCAAATACTTTTACACCTAATAAAGATGAGTTAAACGAAATATTTAAACCCTTAGCCACACACATCCATAATTTTAAGATGGATATTTTTGACAGATGGGGTTTATTACTATTTGAAACTACCGACCTTGAACATGGATGGGACGGAACCTATAAAGGTGGCAGATGCCAGGAAGATGTTTACGTTTACAAAGTTGAGTTTGTAGATGACCCAAGTAATAAAACACATACCAAAGCCGGTACTGTAAATATTGTAAGATAAAATATCACCCCTTATTATTTCTATTCACTGATAATTCGTAATTTTAGGGGAGCAAATTATATGGAAAAGATAATAAACGAAGAGTTAGAGAAGAAAGAGATTCTTAACAGGTACAAAAAACTACTTACAACCTCGCGTCGCAGGTTAGAAAAAGGGGACAAAGAACTTATACGCAAGGCATTTGAACTTGCCGTAGAAGCGCATAAAGACATGCGCCGTAAAACAGGCGAACCTTACATTTATCACCCAATTGCCGTAGCGCAAATTTGCGCCGAAGAAATTGGACTTGGTACCACATCTATTATATGTGGTTTATTGCACGATACAGTTGAAGATACTGAAATTACCTTGGCTGATATCGAAGGAATGTTTGGTGAGCGTGTAGCTAAAATTATTGACGGGCTTACCAAAATATCAGGTGTGTTTGACCAAACATCTTCATTACAAGCCGAGAATTTCCGTAAGATGTTGCTTACACTTAGCGATGACATTCGTGTTATATTAATTAAGCTTGCAGATAGATTACACAACATGCGTACACTTGACAGCATGGCGCGTGATAAACAGATTAAAATTGCGTCGGAAACACTTTACTTATATGCCCCTTTAGCGCATCGTTTGGGGTTAAACGCTATTAAAACTGAACTGGAAGATTTAGGTTTAAAGTTTACACATACCGAAGCTTTTGATGAAATTATTGAAAAGCTTGAAGAATCAGAACCGGAAAGAAAAAAATTTATTCAAAAATTTATTGAGCCAATTAAAGATATTTTAAAAGAACAAGGATTTAAGTGCAAAATATACGGCAGACCAAAATCAGTTTATTCTATTTACAATAAAATAAAAAATAAAGGTGTTCCGTTTGAGGAGATATATGACCTTTTTGCTATACGAATTATATGCGATAGCTTACCCGAAAACGAAAAATCAGACTGCTGGCGCATTTATTCTATCATCACAGATTTTTATCACCCAAGTCCTGAGCGCCTGCGTGATTGGATTTCTACACCCAAAGCAAACGGTTACGAGAGCTTACACACAACTGTAATGGGACCAGAAGGTAATTGGGTTGAAGTGCAGATTAGAACCGAGCGCATGGATGAAATTGCTGAAAAAGGTTATGCTGCACATTGGAAATATAAAGATACTGCATCGGAAAAAGAAAGTCAGCTTGAAGAGTGGATAAGCAAAATACGCGAGATGCTTGAAAGCGCTGAAGAAAATGCTTTAGATTTTATTGATGACTTTAAATTAAATCTTTTTGCTGAAGAGATTTTTGTGTTTACACCTAATGGAGAAATGCGCACCATTCCATCAGGAGCAACTGCTTTAGATTTTGCCTTTGAAATACACACTAAGATTGGTGAGCATTGCATTGGCGCAAAAGTAAACCATAAACTGGTTCCCTTAAGCTATAAGTTAAAAGGCGGAGATCAGGTAGAATTGCTTACATCAAAAAAACAAACCCCAACTGAAGATTGGCTTGGCTTTGTTGTTACTGCTAAAGCTAAAGCAAAAATAAAACATGTTTTAAAGAATGAACGAAAATTAGTAGCAGATAAAGGACGAGAAGTTTTAGAGAAAAAATTCTATAAACAAAAACTAGAATTTACCATTCAGAACATTAAAGATTTTACAACTTTTTTAAACTTAAAATCATCTCAAGAAGTTTTTTATCGTGCCGCCAAAGATGTTATTGGTATAGTTGAAATAAAAGAGTTTATAAAATACAAACAGCAACCGGAAAAATACATTAACAAAAAACTAGAGAAACAAAATACCGTTGAAGAGATGGTTACACAAGCACGCGGCAAAAGTGATATGCTTGTAATTGGCGATGACATGCAGCAGCTCGATTATAAACTTTCACCATGCTGTACCCCAATACCCGGTGATGATGTTTTTGGGTTCGTAACTGTCGGCAAGGGCATTGATATACATAGGGTAAACTGCCCTAATGCTGCAAAACTACTTGCAAATTATGCTTATAGGGTAGTGCGCACCAAATGGAATAGCGAAAAGCTACTTACTTTTTTAGCCAGTGTTAAAATTACAGGAACCGATGCTATGGGGATAGTAAATAATATTACCAAAGTAATTTCTACCCAACACAACGTAAACATGCGCTCTATTTCGTTTGATACCGATGATGGAATTTTTGAAGGAACTATTATGGTATACGTACATAGCACCGAACATTTAACACAACTAAGCAATAACCTTAAAAAAGTGCCCGGCGTTATAAATGTGCAACGCATAGACGGAGAAAACAAAAAGTAATTTAATGAAAAACAAACTACTGCTTTATATATCGCTTCCGGCAGCGGTTTTGGCAGTGGTATTTTATTTTCTTTCCTTTCCCTCTTTCACAAACATTAAAAATACAACAGAGAAAAAATTACAGAAGCTAAACGAAGAAGCTACTGTTGATTTAGATTCCATTCACAAGCATTTACACTATTCTTCAAAAAATGATTTTGTAAACTACTTAGCAAAAAAATATGCTAACACATTTACCGAAAAAGGAATTGCTTTTTTTATTTATGAAAATGACAGCCTGCAGTTTTGGACAGATAACCACCCGGCAGTAGAAAACTATATGCTGAATGTTTGTTTGGAGAAAAAAATAGTAAAACTAAAAAACGGCTACTATCAGGTTATCAGGCATTCGCAAAACGCTTATAGTCCTTTTCAGTTGTACGCGCTTGTGTTAATAAAAAACGGCTTTGCCTATCAAAACAAATATTTAAGAAATTCATTTAACCCTTATTTTGGTTTACCACATCATTGTGATATACTTGAAAATAAATCTGCCTTAAAAAATTCATTTGATATTTCGGATAGTAAAAATGAGTTTCTTTTTTTGATAGAAGTAAAACAAGAGCACAGAAATGAAGTTTACTCATTTTTATCCTTTATAACACTATGCTTCACTTTATTTTTATGGCTTTATTTTTTCAAAAAACTAATCCAACCCGAACAATCTATTATTCAGTTTTTTAAATGGATATTGTTACTGGCAGTAGCAGCAGCCATTTTATATATTTACTTATTTAAAGCCAATGGCTTATATTTATTTATCTATTCGGTAAATGAGTTAGATGCTTTTGTTGCTCCTTTATATATAATATGCTTACTTACACTTACTATATGGATACTATCTGTAAGTAGGAGTTTAGTAAATAATTTAGGTTTAAAAAAAGATAATATTTGGTTGTTTGCAGGTTACACAGTTTTACTTTACACAGCCGGCTATGGCATTAATTTTTTTTTAAGAAATACTTTTAGCCATCCTTATTTATCAGCCGATTTAGCCGACGTTTTTTTCTATCCCTCGGTTTATGTTTACCTGAGTTATGTATGTGTGTTTATGGTGTTTTTATGCTTTTCAGTATTATCAGAAATTGCTGTTAAATTTTTTCTATTTTCAAATGCAAAATTAAAAGAATATGCAGGCGTATTTTTATTACTTGGCGCCATCAATGCTTGCTTGCATCATATAAACTCGCAATACGATGTGCTAACCGCTATTTGGCCTGGTGTGTTTTTTATACTAATTATTACATCTAAGTTAAAAATAACTGCCAATAAATTTTTATACGGCATACTTGTTTGTTTAACCATTTCTTTTTTTGGAGCTTACTTAACCATTAATTTAAAGAACAGAACGGATTATAAGCAGCGGTTTGAATTAGCACAAGACTTAGTTAACCCAAAAGATGAAGTAGTAGAAAACCTTTTTACAGGTATTACAAAAAATTTAATCACAGATAATGAGTTACAAAAAGCCATTGTAAAAAAAGACAAAAATACACTTAACCCCGAACAATATATTCTGCGAAAATATTTTATGGGTTATTGGGAACGTTACCATATTTCTGTTTGTTTGTTTGATTCTGTTTGTAATCCACTTGTGCCACAAGCAACACATATATACAACAACAACACCTATTTTGATGAAATGATTACATCAAAACTAAAGCCTACTGATTGCGATGGACTTTATTTTAATTATTTATTGAAAGATAAGACCTATTATTTATACAAACAATCATTGCCCTTTGCACACAAACCCTACCAACTATATGTTGTTGTTGAATCTAAAAATACAGCTGACCACAGGGGCTTTCCTGATTTATTACTCAACCAATCTTCAACTACAATAAATACAGAATATTCGTACGCCGTTTATCGCAATAATCAATTACAGGAAAAACAAGGTTCTTACGAATATCCACTTGTTATAAATGATGATGTTAGAAAAGTGAGTGGCTATAATGAAAATGGTTATAGTCATCTTGTATATGCGCCAAATCCATCTTCAATAGTTATCATATCAAAAAATTACACTTACCTGAATGATTTATCAGCCACCATTAGCTTTTTGTTTTTAGGCGGAAGTACGGTGTTTTTGCTATTTAGCATTATTGCTATTTTCATCTTTAAAAAAGAAAACTCTTTAGCCGTAAAAATTCAACACTATGTAAGTATGGGTGTTTTACTATTATTTGTGCCGGTTGCCATCAGTGCATTTGTTTTAGCAAAAGAACAAACCGAAGCACAAAACATTGACGGTATTAAAGAAAAAATACAAACTGTAAGCAGTTATTTAAGCAATCAACTATTAACATACGATACACTTTCAAGTGCCAACAAAGAATATACGGCTTATTTATTACGACAAGCATCAGCATTATTTAAAAGCGATGTTGCTTTGTTTAACAGCAATGGCGAATATTATACTGCCGGGCTTCCTAAATTATTTGACGAAGGAATTATTTCAAAAAAAATAAACCCTGCTGTTTACGCTAATGAAATTAATAACAAAACAGAGAAAGAAGTTTATAACGAAAACATTGGGCGCTTAAATTTCTATTCGGCATACCGCACTTTAAGCAATGGAAACAAGCATAAATTAGCCATTATAAATATGCCTTATTTCTCAAAACAAAATCAAATTCAAGCGCAACTGTTTAATTATTTATCTGCTTTATTTAATATTTACGTTTTGTCTTTTATGCTTATCAGTATTGCTGCCGCTCTGCTCTCTAACTGGCTTACCCGACCATTACAGCAACTACAAACACAAATTAAAAAAGTAACACTACAAAAAAATAACGAGCCTATAAACTATAGCAAAGCAGATGAAATTGGTTTATTAATTTCATCATACAACAGCATGTTAATTAAACTACAACAAAGTGCGGAACAGCTTTCAAAATCTGAACGAGAAGGTGCTTGGAAAGAAATGGCAAGACAAGTAGCCCATGAAATTAAAAACCCATTAACTCCCATGAAATTAAGCATTCAACATGTTGAACGCTTATTAGATACACAACCCGAAGAAGGTCAGCGTCAAGCAAAGAAAATTATTCCGATACTATTAGAACAAATTGATGCATTAGCACACATAGCAACCGAGTTTAGTAATTTCGCTCAGTTACCAACTCCTAATTTTGAACGCGTAGATTTGGTTTCATTTATAAAAAATTGTTTGCCTTTATACCAACCCAATACCAAAATTAACATACAATTTATATCAGAACTTAACGTTGCTTATGTAAATTCCGATAAAGACCAATTACTGCGTGTATTAAATAATCTTGTAAATAATGCGATACAAGCTATTGAAGATAATAAACGTGGAGAAATTATTTTATCACTTGTAAAAGAAAATGACATGTATATTGTATCCGTTTGTGATAATGGCACCGGAATTAATGAAGATGTAAAACAAAAAATATTTCAACCAAATTTCTCCACCAAATCTTACGGAACAGGCTTGGGATTAGCCATGTGTAAACGTATCATTGAGCAACATAATGGCGCTATTTGGTTTGAAAGTGAAGCTAAGAAAGGGGCAACTTTTTATTTTAAATTAAACTGCATTAGTTAATTTAGCGCATATGAAAAAAATCCACCTGATTTTATTTTACTTTTTATCCCACTCTTTTTTCGCTCAAACATATACCTTATCAGGCAAAATAACAGATACTAAAAAAAATGCCATGTCTTTTGCCTCAGTAATTGTAAAAGGCACTACCATTGGTACCAATAGCAATATAGATGGTTTTTATCATTTAAAATTACCCGCAGGCACTTACGAAATTATTTTTCAGTACATAGGTTATAAAAAAGAAACAAAATCTATTACGTTAAATGCAGATGCCTCACTTGACGCCTCACTTGCTGATGATAGTTATCAATTAAAGGAGGTAACCATTAAAGTCGGAGAGGACCCAGCTTATGAGGTTATACGGCAGGCAATAAAGAAGCGAAAATATTATTTAAATCAGGTAAACTCGTTTAGTTGCAAGGCTTATATAAAAAGTTTACAACGTTTAAAAGGGGTTTCTAAAGCTATGACTAAACTAATATCGGTTAGTGGCGAAAAGTTTGATTCATCAATGCTAGGCGTAATTTATTTATCTGAAAGTGAAAGTAAATTCTATTTCAGAAAACCCAACGACGAAAAAGAAATTATGTTTTCGAGCAGGGTAAGTGGTAATAACCAACGATTTAGTTTTAATCAATTAAGTGATATGAATTTTAATTTTTATGAAAACCTGGTTACTATTGACGCTTTAAGCGACAGGCCTTTTATTTCTCCCATAAACGAAATTGCTTTTTTATCCTATCGTTATCATTTATTAGGCACCTCATTCGAAGACGGAAAAATGATTAATAAAATTGAAGTGATACCAAAACGAAATACCGACCCTTGTTTTCATGGCATTATTTACATACAGGAAAACACCTGGCGCATACATAGCGTAGATATGTATCTGACTAAAGATGCAAAAATAAATTTTGTTGATACACTATTTGTAAAGCAGTTGCATGCTCCTGTTTTAGGAGATAGTATTTGGATGCCTATTAATTTGAATTTCGGTTTTCATTTTAATTTTTTGGGTATAAAGGGTGACGGGTATAGTAATGCTATGATTTCGGGTTATGAAATAAATCCAGATTTTCCTAAAAAATTCTTTAACAACGAAGTACTGAAAGTTGAAGACCAAGCAAATAAAAAAGATACCGCCTATTGGAAAGAAAACCGACCTATTCCTTTAACCGGCGAAGAAGTTGTAGACTACCACAAAAAAGACAGTACAGCAAAAATAAAAGATAGCAGAGAATATAAAGATTCGATAGACAGAAAGGCAAATAAATTTAAACCTGGCGCTCTGCTGCTGGGTTATCGTTATCAAAACACATTTAAAAAAACAAGTTTTAGTACAACAGGGCTTATAAATGGGGGTGTACAATACAATACAATTGAAGGAATTAATTCGAGCATAAAATTAAATTACGAAAAAGATTATGAAGATAGGAGAAGACAAGATATAACAGGTAGCATTCGTTATGGGTTTTCAAATTATTTATGGGGCGGTAAATTGAGTTATGATTATTTACAAAATCCGAAAAATTTTCAACGTTTTGGGGCTTCGGTGCAATCAATGGTAGAGCAATATAACTCAAACAATCCTATTTCACCTTTAATAAACTCTGCTTATACTTTGCTTGCAAACGATAATTATTTAAAACTCTACAAAAAAACTTCGGTACAAGTAAATTACAGAAGAGAATTATTTAACGGCTTTATTTTATATGCTAACGCGGAGTACGCCGAACGTGATGCCCTAAAAAACAGCAGCACAAATTTGTGGATAGATGATAAAAGCAAACTGTTTACCAGCAACAATCCTCAAAACCCGGGCAACGATAATTTATCATTTACATCAAATAATGCCTTTATAGTAGATATAAATTTGCGCATACGATTTAAAGAAAAATATTATACACTGCCAAATCGCAAAATTATTACAGGCTCTAAATATCCTCGCTTAAATATTGGTTATACAAAAGCCATTCCCACTTTAAATGCTACAGCCAATTATGATTTGGTGAAAATTTATATACAGGATGATATAAAACTGGGACTGTTTGGAACCTTTGCTTACCGTGCCAATGCAGGATATTTTATTAATAATAAAACCATGTATTTTATGGATTATAAACATTTTAACGGTAACCAAACCATACTGGCTAATAGAGACTATTTAAATTCGTTTAAACTACTCCCCTACTATGCCTATAGTACAAATAAAGAGTATATAGAACTACATGCCGAACATCATTTTAATGGATTTATTTTTAACAAAATTCCGCTATTAAAGAAAACCAAAATACAAGAAGTAATTGGAGGGCATGCTTTGTTTAGTGATAAACTAAGCAATTATTACGAAGTTAATTTTGGTCTTGAAAATATTTTCAGGATAGTTCGTTTTGATTATGTATTGGCTTACGGCATAAATGGAAAAGTTACCAATGGCTTTTTAATTGGATTGGGCATTGACTTTTAAATTATAAATGACAAAAAACACCATCAATCCTAAATTTTTTTTAACAAAGTAGAATTTTATAGCGTAAGAACTTGTATATATTTGCAGTTGAAAAAACAATCAATTTTAATTTAAAAAAATCAAAAAAATGAAACAACTAGTAAGCATATTAGTTTTATTTGTGAGTGGTGTTATGTTTGGTCAAACTTCCGATGCCGCTTTTAAAAAAGGACAAACTAAATACGATGCTAAAGATTATAAAGGTGCTATTGTAGATTTTACCAAAGCCATTACATTAAACCCAAAAAACGCTACTGCTTTATATTACAGAGCAAGCAGTAAACAAAACCTGCAAGATTATAAAGGTGCTGTTGTAGATTATACTCAAACCATTAAGCTAAAACCTACTTATGCTAGTGCTTATACTAACAGAGCTCGTTCAAAATATATTTCGTTAGAATATGCAGGAACACCCGCAGATTATAAAGCCATTATAGCAGATTATACCAAAGCCATTGAATTAAACCCAAGAGATACTATTGCTTATTTGAATAGAGGAATTACTAAAGAGTATTTGAAAGATTACACAGGTGGTGTAGAAGACTTTAGGGTGCTTTGCCAATTAGTTCCTAATAACGGAGAGGCTTACTATTATAAAGCTGTGTGCGAAGATAAAGCAGGAAATAAAGAGGCTGCTTGTAATGATTGGGATAAAGCCCTTGAATTAGGTGAAACTAGGGCGCAACCGCTTAAAGCTAAAAACTGTAATCAGTAAATATTTACTTCTCTTTCTAAAGTAACACCATAGGTGTTTTTTACAGCATCTAAAATTTGCTGAGAGAGGTTATAGATTTCACTACCACTTGCTGTACCATAATTAACCAATACTAAGGCTTGGTTTACATGTACACCTGCATCGCCAAAGCGTTTGCCTTTAAAACCACATTGTTCTATTAGCCAACCTGCAGCCAGTTTATAATTACCATTATCTAAAGCATAAGCAACTAAGTTTGGATACTGTTGCTTTAGTTTGTCGTGCTTTTGTTTACTTACTTCAGGGTTTTTAAAAAAACTACCTGCATTGCCAATTTTTGCAGGATCGGGTAATTTAGAGCTGCGGATATTTATTACTGCATCGCTAATGGCTTTAACGCTTAGTTGTATAACACCCATAGCCTTTAATTCTTGCTCTATAGCCCCATACGATGTGTTGAAAACAGGTTTTTTACTAAGCTTAAAAACTACCGATGCAATTAAGTATTTGTTTTTATATGCATGTTTAAAAACACTTTCGCGGTAGCCAAATTTACAATCGGCATTACTAAATGTTTTTTCTTCTCCGGTTTTTACATCAATAGCATTAACTTGTTCACAAACATCTTTTATCTCCACCCCATAAGCACCAATGTTTTGCATAGGGCTTGCCCCAACACAACCCGGTATAAGCGATAAGTTTTCTACACCACCATAATTATGGTTTACACACCATAACACAAACTGATGCCAGTTTTCACCAGCTGCCGCTTTTACCCATACATGGTTTTCATCTTGCTTTATAATTTCTATACCATGTAAATTATTTTTAACAATAAGTCCATTAAAATTTTTAGTAAAAAGCAAATTACTGCCACCTCCTAAAATAAGTATGGCGTTGTTTTTGTAAATGTCTTCTTGCAGTAAATCCTTAAATTGTGTAACTGAGTTTATTTCGGTAAAACATTTTGTATATACATCAGTACCAAATGTGTGATATTTTTTTAATGAGTACTTACTTAAAAATTGCATATTACAAATAACTGAAATGATTTAAAACTGTATACCTATACAAAGCATATCATCGGTTTGTTCATGTTCTCCTTGCCAATCGGTAAGCGTTTTATCAACAAGTTTGCCTTGCTCGTGCATGGTAAGCGATTGCGAATCAACCAATAAATCGCGGAAACGTTTAACCATAAACTTTCTTCCTTCTTCGCCACCAAATTGATCTTGAACACCGTCTGAAAACAGATAGATGGCATCACCAGGATTCATACTAAAACGATGTACGGTAAATTGCTTATCATACTCATGTCCAAAGCTTCCTATAGGCGATTTATTTCCCTTAATTTCTATTAATTGCCCTGCTTTAAACATATATAACGGACGCTTAGCTCCTGCAAAAGTTAATTCTTTTTTACTTGGGCGATAACGACAAATAACAGCATCCATCCCATCATTGGTAACAATGTTACCATGTTGTCTTAAGGTTTCATGTAATTTTTTATCTAAATGTTCTAATATTCTTGCAGGATTTGTTGTGCCAGATGATGCCACTACCTGATTAAGTAATGAGTTTCCTATCACAGTCATTAAAGCACCCGGCACACCATGCCCTGTGCAATCAAAAACAGCAATAATAACATCATCTCCTTGTTGAGTAAACCAATAAAAATCTCCGCATACAATATCCTTTGGTCGGTAAAAAATAAACGACTTATTAAATATTTTAGAAATCATGGCATAAGCAGGCAGTATAGAATCCTGAATACGTTTAGCATAGTTAATGCTATCTTTAATTTCGCGATAAGCATGCTCTAACTTCACACTTTTTTCTATTACTTCTTGTGTGCGCGTCTGCACTTTATTTTCCATATCAACCGAATACTCATGCAAGCTGTTACGCATGTTTATAAGAGCATTGCCCAGCATATCATTATCGCTTAACTTATCGTACCAAACGGTCAAATTTCCTTTTCCTATTTCGTTAGCAAATACTGATGTTTTGGTAAAGCTTTCTGACAATGCATTTACCGAAGTGGCCATTTCGGCTACCACGTTTTTATCTTTGGCTTCAATTTTTTCGTCTGATAATTCTCCTCTACCCAACTGTTGTATAACGTTTTTCATTTTAAGTACTGGTTTGCGTATAGCACCCGAAATAAATGAAATGGCAAAAAACACAAACACAAATAAGCCTATGGAAGAGGCCAGCATAATAGTCATCATACGTTTAGAAGCTTTTTCAATATTTACTTTCATTGTATGAGCTTCTTCACGGTTTCGTTTTACAATTTTTCTGAGCCCTGTCATAACATCATCTGTACGTGGTAAAACTTCACTTTCAATAAGTTCTTCGCACTTAAATTTTTTCTTGGCGTTTTCGTAATCATCAAAGCTTACTAAGGTTGCCATAATGTTTTTTTCAACTCCAATTAACTCGTCAAACTTTTTAAAAACGGCTTGCAAACTATCTTTGTCCGATGCTTTGTTTAATTTATCGGTATAGGCTTCTAATTTTTTTTGAAGTTGTGGATAGTGAAATTTTTGTAAGGAATCGAGTGCTTTTTTGTCATCGATACTATTTTGAAGATATACCCAATTGGTGGTGTACATTTTAGATTCGGTAACCACTACATCAAATTCATCTAAAGATTCTATATAGGGGTTGATAACCTCGGTCATCTCCTCAATAGTTGTTTTGTTTTTTTGTATCAGGTACGAATTAAAAATGGTGTTAAACAACACTATAGCTATAACTAAAACAAAAGCAAGCGTTACTTTAGGGAAACCGGTACTAAAAAAACTAATTTTCATATATATAACACTGGTGTTGTAACACAAATATATTCTTTTAAGCGAATTAAAAAATTTTTTGTGAGTAGAATTTTTTTTCTATTTTTAGGCATCTATGAAAAAAAGCTACAAGCTCTTATTGTTCATTTTTCTGATAAGCAGTTATGTTTCCTATGCGCAGGAGTCAACAAATCCTATAGCTGTAACCGATTCTACCAAAAAAGATACCCTTAATTACTACGACATGACGATTGAGCAATTGCTTAGTTTAAAGGCACATGGTGTACCATCTGAGCTTGAAAAACTAATTAATTCGCTTATTTCTGTTGCTTCAAAAAAACCACTTAATGTACGCGAATCGCCTAGCATTGTAACCCTTGTTACTGCAGAAGAAATTAAAAACTCAGGTGCACGAGATTTAATAGATGTGCTGCGTTTGGTGCCCGGTGTTGATTTTGGGGTTGATGTGCAAGGTGTGGTTGGTATAGGCATGCGTGGCAACTGGGCGCATGAAGGCAAGGTTTTGATACTATTGGACGGACAGGAAATGAATGAAATACTATATGCCACTACTCAGTTTGGCAATCATTTTCCTATAGATCAGATTAAAAAAATAGAAATTATACGTGGTCCGGGTTCTGCTATTTATGGGGGCTATGCCGAGTATGGCGTTATAAATATAATAACCAAACAGGGTGGCGACATTAATGGGGTTGCCATATCGGGCATTTATGGGCAAACTGAGAAAGATTACATGCGCAGAAACATAAATCTATCTGCCGGAAAAAAATTAGGTGATTTTGAATGGAGTGTTTCAGGCATGATTGGGCAAGGTCAGCGTAGCGACCAAAACTATACAGATGTGCATGGCAACAGTTATTCTATGATAGGTAATTCGGCACTTAATCCTGCCTTTGCTAATATAGGTGTATCATATAAAGGACTTAGTTTTAGAGCTATAGGCGATTTTTATCATACCTCTACACAAGACGGATATGATGCTATTTATCCAAAACCATACACGCAGAATTTTAATTCGATGTATTTTGAATTAAAATATTTATGGAAAGTCAGTAATAAACTTACCATAACTCCAAAACTGAATTATAAAAACCAATCACCTTGGAAAACCCCACAAGGTGATTCTATAGATCCTTCTTATTTAAAAACGGCTACTCGTTCAACAGCAAATATTACAGCATCATACAATCCTACCCGAAAGATAAATGTTGTTTTTGGAGGCGAATATTACAGAGATATGGCGGTTGACAAACTACCGGGAGATACTTTTTATAATGGCAAACAAAGTGTAAGCTTTTATAACTATGCCTTTTTTGTGCAAGGACTTATAAAAACTCGTTTTGTAAATATTATTTTAGGTGCGCGTTACGATAAGCATAATGTATATGGCGATGCCTTTGTACCTCGTGTGGGTTTAACAAAAAAGTTTAATCGTTTTCATTTTAAAGCCTTATACAGTAATTCGTTTAGAGCCCCTGCCATAGAGAATATAGATTATAGTGGCGCAAATGGCATACACCCAGAACGAACACAGGTTGGTGAATTAGAATTAGGTTATCAAATAACACACAACTCTATTTTTACGGTTAATTTTTTTGATATAAGTACTAAAAACCCTATTATTTATTATACAGTAGGTGCAGGCACAGATGCCTATACAAACCAAGGCAGAACTGGCACTTACGGACTTGAAGCTGAATACAGGATGAAAGAAAAATGGGGTTATATTTCAGTAAACTATTCTTTTTACAGTGCCGCCGGAACACAAAAAAGTGCCGCTTATCGTGTAGCGCAAGACTCATCTATGTTATTGGGTTTTGCCAGTCATAAAGTAAATTTAAACGCATCTATAAATATTTTAAAAAATTTATCACTTAACCCTAGTGGTACTTTTTATGGTCCGCGTTGGGGCTATAATTCAGTTGATACAAGCGGTGTTGCACAACTACATAAATTCTCGCCGGTAATTTTATTTAACTTGTTTTTAAAATACAACACCCCCATTACCGGGCTTAGCATTGGAGTTGGTGTATATGATTTATTTAACCAGCAATTTGTTTTTATACAACCTTATGCGCAACCCGGCAGCGTTACCAACTTACCACATGCTCCCCTACCAGGCCCTCCACGCGAATTCATTTTTCGTTTAAGTTATAACTTCAATTTTAAAGCAAAAACCACCAATTGATAAAATTGAAAAACATATCGTTTGGTGGTAAAGTGCTTTTGCTGTTTTTGTTTTTAAACGGCGTATCAGCAAAGTGTGTAGCGCAGGATGTAGATTACAAAGCCTACACTTTGTTTGTATATAATTTTATGAAATATGTAGAGTGGCCTGAAGCCCAAAGCAAAGGTGATTTTGTAGTATGTATATTTGGCGAATCGCCAATACAAAAAGAATTAGCCGGACTTGCCTCAAGCAAAAAATTAAAAGGAAGAAATATTATTATTAAAAATATTAGTAAACCCGAAGATGCTGCAGGTTGCCAATTACTGTATGTATCGGCATCAAAAAGTGGAAATATAAAAGCCTTAAAAGACCAAATGATGGGCAAGCCAATTTTAATTGTAGGCGAACGCGAAGGGCTTGCTAAAAAAGGTGCTGAGTTGAGTTTTGTTACCATGGATGATGACGAGCTAAAATTTGACATCAATAAAAAAGAAATTGAGCAGCACCAGCTAAAAATATCTAGTCAGCTTATTTCATTAGGTATAGTGGTAAATTAGTTACCTTTGTACTATGATAGTAAAAGCTCTTACACAGGGAGTAGAAATTTCGGTTAAAACCGCTTACCAACCATCTCATAGCACACCTAGAGAGAACTACTATTTTTTTACTTACACTATTACCATTGAAAACAAAAATGATTTTAGCGTACAACTTATAAGTCGTCACTGGCACATATATGATAGCAATGGCGATTATAGACAGGGGCAAGGCGAAGGTGTTGTAGGCGAGCAACCCATTATTGAACCGGGTAAAGCATACACTTACACATCGGGTTGTAATTTAAAAACCGAAATTGGTAAAATGAGTGGCACTTATACTATGCTGCGTTTGTTTGATGAAAAAACTTTTGAAGCCAACATACCTGAGTTCACTATGCTGTTAGAAGCTAAGTTGAATTAAGCCAAAAAGAAATTTTATAAGAGCCTTTCAGCAATGGAGTTTTTTTCTTAAGCCGTTGATTTAGCTTTGCTTCTTTCAAAATAAAACTCCAATAATTTATCAATAAAATAATTAGGAGGCTAATTGCGGTTGTGGGTAATTAATTCAACAAAACTTAACAAAATCTAATAAGTAGGGAAGTATAAAAAATAAATTGAGCAGGAATAGATTTTGCAACTACCCTAATTAAACGATAAAATTATGAAAATAATAACCACTAAAATTTTGTTAGCAGGCATAGTTGCTGTAGCATTTTTGACCACCGGATGCGAAAAAGATTACATATGCAAATGCTCAAAAACCTATACAAGTGGCTCGGGAAGCAGCACACAAAATTATTCGACATACACTTATCACGACACTAAAACCACTGCTATAAGCAGATGTAATGGTAACGAAACGTCGGGTAGTGATTTAGGCGGAAACTACAGCATAAACTGTGAAATTCAATAAAAACTAAGCTGTTACTTTAGCTTTGCTCCTTTCAAAACCAAACTCAAGTATTTTATCAATAAAATCGTAAGGTTTGTATGAGTTTATAGCTGCCTGATGGAAGATACAAGTTGCAGGGGTCATGCCCGGCAGGGAGTTTACTTCAATAAAAATAACCTCGGCTCGGCAATCTTTATATACGCGCACAAAAGCATCTATACGGCAGTAACCACTCACTTTTAAAGCACGTGCTGCACCTTTTAGAGCTTCTTTTACCTGGTCAGATATTTTTTGTCTGTCGGCATCATTACGCGCATAACGTGCTGGGGTTATGTTTTGCCCTTGTCCGGCTAAAAATTTTTCTTCTAAGCTAAGTACATCACCTTCGCTTAATGCTTCACTAGCCTCAAACACTTCATACTCAATTTCACCTTTGGCATTGTAATGCGTAAGCATGCCACCAGTTACTTCTAAAAAGTATATGGCATCTTTTTTAGAGATAAGCTCTTCCACCAAAATTACATTCTTTAAAGGGAACTCTTCCTTTGGTTTTATGTGCAATGTTTCTGCTGCTTTGGTATCAAGCTCTTCAGTTTTTCTAAAAATTAATTTAGAGAAAGCTTCAAACTCGGCAAAGGTTTTTATTTTTTTTACCGCACTACTGCAACCATCATCAACGGGTTTTGCAATAAAGGGGTATTTTATTTTTTCTTGCAATGTTTTTTCTACATCGGTACGTTTGTTGTTCCAATCGTCTTCAGTAACCAAAAGATGCTCTGCCACCAAATATCCATTTTGTTTTAAAATTTCGTTGGTAACATATTTATTAATCGTTATTTCTGAGCTTGCTTTGCCTGAGCCGTTATACGGTAAACCATAAGCCTCTAATTTCTCTTGCACACTACCGTCCTCGCCCGGACGACCATGCAAGGCAATAAATACTGAATCAACTTTTTTAGCCAGCTCATCGTAGGTTAAGGCAGTTGGTTTAGCTAAGGTATCAGAAGAAGAATATTTCTCCGTGATATGTTTGCACTCGTTTATAATTTCTTTCACTACAAGGTGTACTGCGTAGTTTTCGATTTTTTCTTTAATATCGTCTGCATTATCTTTCAATAAAATATTGATAGGAATTTGATACAGTAAATGTTTTTCGTTACTGCCTGTTAAGAAAATTGGCAAGGGCGTGTATTTTTCTGACGACGCCAGTTTCTCATACACATTCCTCCCACTCTCAACCGATATATGTCTTTCACTTGAGTAGCCACCTAAAATAACCGCTACACGTGTTTTATTATTTACAGCGTGTTTATCTTTTTTAATCAGCTGCTCCAAACTATCCATTACTTGCTCATACAAACGAGCACCTTTACTTTGTTTAATGCGCTTGGTTAACGAAGCATGGATAATGAAGGTTAAAAACTGCGAAGGATTTAAACCAATTTCTGCCGCTTGGTGAAAGAAGAATGATGAGGGCATCATACCAGAGGTTGTGTTTGGATCGTTTAAAAATATTTTACCCTCTTTGCTAATGAAACCATCTATACGAGCATAAACATCAAAATGCAGGGCGTAAAATAATTTTTGGCAATCAGTACGTATTTGGTTTATCCGTTCGGCAGGCAAATCAATAGGCGTAATTTTACGCGATAAGCCAGGTAGATATTTGCTGCGGTAATCAAACAGTTCTTTTCCTTTTTTAATTTCGGTAGGTGGTAATGCAATGGCTTTACCATCTTCATCTTCCAACACAATACAACTAAACTCTCTGCCTTCAATAAAACCTTCCACCAACACGGTGCTTTCTCCGTCTAACGATTCTACTACTAAACCTTCTTTGTTTTTTAATTCAGTATTAAAAAATTCAAGTAGTTTGTTTGGGTCGTAAATAATTGTGTCTTCAATTTTGCATGGCATTCCAATTCCTTCGCGTATATCAGCCAGTATACGTATAAATTCAAATTTTCCTTCGTCGTTTAGTTTATTCCACTCACCTGCATCAACCCATTTAGTAAACAAGGCTTTCTCAATGGCTTGCATAAATGCAAACTCATCTTCTTTCAATAAAATGCTTACACCAATTGATGAACCTTGGTTAGCAGGTTTTACTACTAAGGGGAATTTTATTTTTTCTTTGGCCTCTGCAAAGGCTTGTTTACAGTTTCCGTTTATGTAATCGTTTCTATCAATGGTAAAATAATTCGGACTATTAAAGCCTGCATTTATCATCAGTTGTTTTTGCACACTTTTATCGATACCGATAGATGAAGATAAAATGCCCGAACCTGTGTAAGGAATTTTATAGTACTCTAATAAACCTTGTAGTTTGCCATCTTCGCCATAGGGACCATGCAAGCATAAAAATGCAATATCAATTAGTTTATGTAATTCTTCGGCACTTACTTTTTTACCAATTTTGCTTATCATGGCTTCCTGCTCGGTTACACTAAGTGCACCTAAGCTTTCGGCATATAATTGAAAGTGCTCATTGTTTGCAGGAAGAAACTCAACCGGAGGATAAAAATCTCTGATAGAACCCTTATAAATAAATTGCCAATTTAGTAAAACAAAATTTCCGAAACTATCTACAAACAAAGGAACGGCCTCGAAGATGGATTTGTTTAAATTATCGTACACGGTACGTCCGCCTGCAAAAGACACCTCACGCTCTTTAGAAAATCCACCGAAAATTATACCAACTTTTATTTTAGACATTTTTTTACGTTAACAGTTTATAGCCAATTCTATTCAAAGATAAGTAGAAGAGAACAGCCTATTTTGTGTTTACTGAAAGGAAATTAACGAGTTTATTAACAGCCAAACCCCGGTGGCTAATTTTGCTTTTTTCATCGGTAGTCATTTGGGCAAATGTTTGGTCGTAGCCATTGGGTTTAAAAAGCGGGTCGTAACCAAAGCCCTTATCACCGTGTTTGTCAGTTAAAATAACACCTTCAATAACACCCTCAAAGGTACGTTCTTTTCCGTTTATAATAAGGGCTATAACCGTTTTAAAGCAGGCATCTCTGTCATCTTTATCCTTTAATTCGTCTAACAATTTTTGGTTGTTATCGGCATCACTTTTTTGCAAACCTGCATAACGAGCTGAGTAAACTCCGGGTGCACCATTAAGAGCTTCTACCTCTAGTCCACTATCATCTGCAAAGCAATTTAAGTTATACTTATTGTAAATATGCCTTGCTTTAAGCAAGGCGTTATCAGTTAATGTATCAGCTGTTTCAGCAATATCGTCGGTAAAATTTATATCAGCTAAAGAAAAAAGCTCTATGCTTTTTGGAAGCAAGAGCTTTATTTCTTGTAATTTATGCTGATTATGCGTAGCGAAAATCAGTTTCATCTAATGTGAGTCTTCTCTAATTCTTTCCAGATAGTAAAGTTAGTTTACCTGTACTCTGCCCTGCGGATGTTTTAACTATATAAAAATAAACACCATTACTTAGACTTGCACCTTGGTTATTTTTACCATCCCAGGCAATTTCGTGGGCACCAGTAGTTTCAAAACTAGCAGGTAAGGTTCTAACCAAAGCACCTTGTACAGTATAAATTTCAACATTAACTTTTGACGGTTTATCTAAAGTATATCCAATGTTAACACTATTTTCAAATGGATTTGGATAGGCATACGATTTTAAATTATTTACAACGTTGTTTTGTTTTATGCCCGCAACTAATGGATCATTTGCAAATAAAGAATCTACATTTATAGTTTCATCTCCAGGTTGGTAAACCAACCACTCAAAAGAATCAAACAACATTTCATCTGTTGTATTAGTTCCTGCAACTACGTTAACAGGCGGTGTGTGAGGATTGTTAGGATTGTTAGTTGTATTATCATATACATGTGATGAAAACAAAATATGTCCGGCAGAAACTTTAGGCATATGGCGATATGTATAATAACCTTGTTGATTAAAATCCCACTTATTTATGCGCACTAAATGCACTGTATCAGTTGCTGTGTAAGCGTAATTTACAATACTGGTAGCTAATTTATGTGAGTGTGGAAAAGTAGCAAACATAGAAATATCGTAAGGAATAGTTCCACTTGAAGGATACTTAGCTGTAAATGTTTTTACGGTGTTAGCCGGAATGCTAAGTGACCAGTTTTGTAAAGGAGTAGTTGCATAAACCGGACGAATACCAGTTGCTCCTATAGGGTAAAAATAAAATCTAATTTTTGTACTATCAACCTGTCCGGCTGTACCTAAAGGATAATGGATTTGAAGTATAATGTTAGAGCCTGTTTTTATGCGAATGCCCATACGTAACTGACCTGTACTTGGAAAAACAGTTGGTGCCGCACCGGGAGCATAACCACCAATACCAAAATCGCCGGGCTGGGTAAAACAATTACCCGCTAAGTTACTGGTTACTGTACCGGTAGTATCAATAGTTGCCACTACGTGATGAACTATAGATGGATTACCGGCTACAATTTCATAAGCTCTGATAATTCTATCCTGTGTAAGCCCCATAGGTAACGAAAAACAAACATAACTATCAGCAGTTGTAGCATTACTTGTAAAAGTTGGTATGGTAATTTCTAAATCAGGGGTAACGTTTATTTGGTAACGTGTGTAAACCGGAGGAGTAGGCGCTTGTGTAGTATCACCGGGTAGAGACCCTGCGGCAATCCAGTTAAGTATAGCAGCCTTATCACTTGCACTAATATAGTGTTCGTGTAAAAAACGGGTATAAGATGAATCGGGTGTCCAGGCAGGCATATAGCCTGTATTTAAATAGTGTTGTATGTTTGCAACGTTTGCCAGTGTTTGGCTATAGTTTAAAAGCGATGAACCATGCGTATATTGATTATGACAACTAGTGCAATTACTATAAAATAAGGGGGCTACATCTTTATAAACCGGTTGCGCAATGCTTTTATTTAAACTAAATATAATGATTAAAGAAAATATTATTTTTTTCATGTTACTTTTTTGGTTATTCAAATGTAGAGTAAAAATCCTTACAAACTAATACCAATCAAAAGCGCCCAATTTTTTCCTCATCTTTTTAATTGAAATGCTACCTTTGCCGCCATAAAATGTTAAAATTAAATAATTTACATTTGTTAGATTAACCTAACATTTATACATTTGTCGGTAAAACAACAAAATATTATGTACAAAAAATTAGCGAAAATATTTATTGCATTTGTATTACTTTGTTCGTTTACACAAAAAGTTAAAGCACAGGCTGACGATGAAGACAACCATTACAAAGGTTTGCTGGCTAATGGATTTGACTCTTTACAAAAGTGGAGTGTGCATTTTCAGTTTACCGATGTGTGGCAAACACACCCTCCTTTTAATGCACAGTATACAGGTAAAAATAGTTTGCTTACAAATTCAGAAAATGCCATGTCGGTAACCTCAACTTTATACTTTGGTAGAAAATTATGGAAAAATGCTTCTTTTTTTATCGACCCCGAAATTGCAGGTGGCCGTGGTTTAAGTTCTGTATTTGGCATGGCAGGTGCATCTAACGGCGAAACCTTTAGGGTTGGCAGCCCGGCACCGGCTTTATATATGGCTCGTTGTTTTTTTGAACAACACATTGCATTACGAAAATCTAAAACTGAACACATAGATAACGACCAAAACAAAATAAGCTCTAACATTCCTGAATCGCGCATAACTATAACGGTTGGTAAATTTAGTTTAGCCGATTTTTTTGATGATAATGCGTATAGCCACGACCCACGTACCGAGTTTATGAATTGGTCGTTAATGGATAATGGTGCCTGGGATTATCCGGCCAACACACGTGGTTACACTTGGGGTGCCACAGTAGAATTAATTGAACCGGGCTATGCAGTACGCTTATCAACTGCCATGGTTCCTAAAAATGCAAACGGGCCAAACTTTGATACACATATTCAACAAGCAAATGGTAACACAGCCGAGTTTGAAAAGAAATTTAAAATAAAAAACCATGCAGGTAATTTAAGGTTTTTAGGATATGCCAATTTTTCATCAGCACCATCGTATACTGATGCTACAAACGCGTTGAAAAAAGGAGACAGCTCGTTAGTGCCTGTAGTTTCTGGTCAGGTTCCGGGTATTAGATATGGCGCTTTAAAATATGGTTTTGGCATTAGCTTTAATCAGGAGCTTACAAAAAACGTAGGCATTTTTGCCCGTGCCAGTTGGAACAACGGCCAAACAGCTACATGGGCATTTACTCCCATTGACCAATCGGCAAGTGCCGGTATACGAATTCGTGGAGACATTATTAAACGCCACGATGATATTTTTGGACTTGCCTTTGTAGCAAACGGAGCATCAATTGCACACAGAGATTATTTAAATGCAGGTGGGTACGATTTTATGTTGGGCGATGGAAAATTACCGCATTATGGTTTAGAGCAAATTATAGAAACCTTTTATAAAGTAAAATTAGTTAATTGGCTGTGGGTAACTGCCGATTACCAGCTTGTGATGAACCCCGCCTATAATAAAGACCGTGGGCCCGCCAGCATTTTTAGCATCCGCACACACGTTGAGTTTTAATTAAACTTTATTATAATTACGCTCGCCAAAAATGCTGCTGCCAATGCGTATCATGGTTGAGCCTTCCTCTATTGCAATTTTATAATCGCTACTCATGCCCATACTTAAAATAGTGAGTTGAGGATTAAGAAAAGACAGTTTAGAAAATAATTCTTTCAGCGAATGAAATTCCTTTCTAATTTGTATTTCATTATCTGTATTGGTAGCCATGCCCATAAAGCCAACCACACGTATGTTTTGCAATGGTTTTAATTCATCGGTTTGAAATAAATTTTCGCACTCATCAAAACTAAAACCAAATTTGGTTTCTTCCTGTGCTATATAAATTTGCAATAGACAATCAATAACCCGGCTATTTTTTAGGGCCTGTTTATTTATCTCCTGCAATAGTTTTAAACTATCTACCGCATGTACTAAATGTACAAAAGGCGCAATGTATTTTACTTTGTTGCTTTGCAAATGCCCAATAGCATGCCAACATATATCAGCAGGTAGTTGTTTGTGTTTGTCTTCTAACTCCTGTATATAATTTTCGCCAAAATCCCTTTGGCCAGCATCGTAAGCTTCTTTAATTAACTCAACAGGCTTGGTTTTAGAAACCGCAATTAACGTAATATTTGCAGGCAGTTTTGCTTTTATTTTTTTTAGATTCTCACCTACACTCATACTAATCTTCCAAACTATAAACCACTAAACCACTGCGTATTTTAGGTTCAACCCAGGTTGTTTTAGGTGGCATTATGCCATTGGTATCGGCAATGTGTTTTAATTCTGTCATAGATACCGGAAACAAACCAAAGGCAATTTTATATTTACCGCTATCAACCTGCGCTTTTAATTCTTCCATGCCCTTTACACCCGGTACAAAGCCAATGCGTTTATTAGTGCGCAAATCATCAATGCCATTTATATTGCTGATGGGCATCATCGGTCGGCATCGTCGGCGAGTTTGGCTGAATCAAAAAAAGCAAACAATCCAAAGCAT